>DATEJJ010000525.1:0-2388 GCA_035278125.1 Rugosimonospora sp. | reverse complement strand
CGAGCCGGTGGGGAAGGATGGCACGGCGTGGCACTGGTGGTGCAGAAGTACGGAGGCTCGTCCGTCGCGGATGCCGAGCGGATCAAGCGGGTGGCCGAGCGGATCGTGGCCACGCGCAAGTCCGGGCACGACGTGTGCGTGATCGTCTCCGCCATGGGTGACACCACCGACGAGCTGCTCGACCTGGCCCACCAGGTAAGCCCGCTGCCGCCCGGCCGGGAACTGGACATGCTGCTCACGGCCGGCGAGCGGATCTCCATGGCGCTGCTCGCGATGGCGATCCACAACCTCGGGTACGAGGCGCGCTCCTACACCGGCTCGCAGGCCGGCGTGATCACCACCTCCTCGCACGGCCGGGCGCGGATCATCGATGTCACGCCGGGCCGGCTGCGCAACGCGCTGGACGAGGGCTCGATCGCGATCGTGGCCGGCTTCCAGGGTGTGGCGCAGGACACCAAGGACATCACCACGCTCGGGCGTGGCGGCTCGGACACCACGGCCGTCGCCGTCGCGGCGGCACTGCACGCGGACGTGTGCGAGATCTACACCGACGTGGACGGCGTGTATACCGCCGACCCGCGGATCGTGCCGAACGCCCGGCGGATCGAGAAGATCACGTACGAGGAGATGCTGGAGCTGGCGGCCTGCGGTGCGAAGGTACTGATGTTGCGATGCGTGGAGTACGCGCGCCGGTACGGCATGCCGATCCACGTCCGCTCGTCATACTCGAACAAGCCCGGAACCGTGGTCTCCGGCTCGATGGAGGATCTGCCCGTGGAGCAAGTACTGATCACCGGAGTCGCGCACGACCGGAGCGAAGCCAAGATCACCATCGTGGGCGTACCCGACGAGCCCGGCGAGGCGGCCCGGATCTTCGAGACCGTGGCGCTGGCCGAGACGAACATCGACATGATCGTGCAGAACGTCTCGACCGAGGGCACCGGGCGCACCGACATCTCCTTCACGCTGCCCAAGAGCGACGGCGTGACGGCCATGGCGGCGCTGCAGAAGGTGCAGGAGAAGGTCGGTTTCAAGAGCCTGCTCTTCGACGACCACGTGGGTAAGGTGTCGCTGATCGGTGCCGGCATGCGCTCGCACCCGGGTGTGGCCGCCCGGTTCTTCGCGGCGCTGGCCGAGGCCGGGGTGAACATCGAGATGATTTCGACGTCCGAGATCCGGGTTTCGGTAGTGTGCCGGGACACCGATCTGGACGCCGCGGTGCGCGCCGTACACGACGCGTTCGACCTCGGCGGCGATGAGGAAGCCGTGGTCTATGCCGGGACTGGGAGGTAGAAGCATGCCGGAGTTGCCCACCCTCGCGGTGGTCGGCGCGACCGGCGCGGTCGGCGGTGTGATGTGCGAACTGCTGTCCGCGCGCAAGAACGTCTGGGGGGAGATTCGCCTGGTCGCGTCCGCCCGTTCCGCGGGTAAGACCATCGTGGTACGCGGCGAGGAGCTGAAGGTACAGCCGCTGGCGCCGGAGGTCTTCGACGGCGTCGACGTCGCCATGTTCGACGTACCCGACGAGGTCTCCGCCGAGTGGGCGCCGGTCGCCGCCGCCCGGTGTGCGGTCGCCGTGGACAACTCCGGCGCGTTTCGGATGGACCCGGACGTGCCGCTGGTGGTACCCGAGATCAACCCGGAGCAGGTACGCAACCGGCCCAAGGGGATCATCGCGAACGCCAACTGCACCACGCTCGCGATGATCGTGGCGGTCGCCCCGCTGCACCGCGAGTACGGGCTGCGCGAGCTGGTGCTCGCCTCGTACCAGGCGGTCTCCGGAGCCGGGAAGATCGGTATCGACACGCTACTCGGCCAGATCGACAAGGTTGCCGGTGACCCGGTGCTCGGCTCCCGCTCGGGCAACGTACGCCAGGCGGTCGGCGACGACCTCGGCCCGTTCCCGGCGCCGCTCGCGCTCAACGTGGTGCCGTGGGCCGGTTCGCTCAAGGAGGCCGGGTGGTCCTCCGAGGAGCTGAAGATGCGCAACGAGTCGCGCAAGATCCTCGGACTGCCCGACCTCAAGGTCTCCGCGACCTGCGTGCGGGTACCGGTGGTGACCGGCCATTCGGTGGCGATCCACGCGGTCTTCGGTACCGAGGTGGACGCGGACGGGGCGCGCGAGGCGCTGCGGCACGCGCCCGGCGTGATCCTGGTCGACGACCCGGCCGCGGGCGAGTTCCCGATGCCGATCGACGCGGTGGGTACCGACCCGTCCTGGGTGGGGCGCATCCGGCGGTCGCTGGACGACCCGCGCGCGCTCGACCTCTTCGTGACCGGTGACAACCTGCGCAAGGGTGCCGCGCTCAACACCGCCCAGATCGCCGAGCTGCTCGCCGCGGAGCTGACGCGGTAGCTACATTCACTTGACAGTCGCCACCTTCTGGG
>DATEJJ010000524.1:0-6750 GCA_035278125.1 Rugosimonospora sp. | reverse complement strand
AACTCATAGGTCATCCGGTGAACCCGCCGTCCACGCACACCGCCGCGCCGGTGGTACCGGAGGCAGCGGCCGAGCACAGCCAGACCACGGCCGCCGCCACCTCCTCCGGTTCGAGCAGCCGCCCGATCCGCTGGTGCCGCGCGAACACCTCGACCGAGTCCAGCCCGTACGCGCGGGCGGTGCGGGCCAGCAGCTCGGTGCGGGTACTGCCGGGGAGCACGGCGTTGGCGGTGACGCCGGTACCGCCCAGGTCGGCGGCGAGGGCCCGGACGTACCCGAGCGCGGCGTGCTTCGCGGCGACGTACGAGGCGAGCCGGGGCAGTCCCCGCTGGGCGGCGGAGGAGACCACCGCGACGATCCGGCACCGGGCCGGGTCGGGTCCCGCGAGCATGCCGGGTACCGCCGCGCGCACGAGGTTCGCCACCCCGTGCAGGTTCACCGCGAGGTCCCGGTCGAGGTCTGCCGGCGACTGCTCCCACGCGGGCCCGTCGGTACCGATGATGCCGGCGACCGCGACCGCGGCGACCAGCCCGGTACCCGCCCCGGCGACGAGCGCCGCCACCTCCCCGGGTACCCGCACGTCGCAGGTCTGCGCGGTGACGGCGGCGCCCCGGGTACGGCAGCGCGCGGCGACGGCCTCCAGATCGTCCACCGTGGACAGCGGGTAGCCCAGATCGGCCACTGTGGACGGTGCGGGCGCGTCGCCGAGCACCAGGTCGTACTCGCCCGCGAGCGCGTACGCGACCGCGGCGCCGATGCCGCGGCCCGCGCCCGTGACGACCGCGACCGGCCGGGTACTCATGGCTGCCACCGCCCCCTTCCATTCGGCACCGGGTGCCATTATTGTGTCCGCCATGAACCCTGTTGTCGACACCCCCGCCCCCACCACCGAAAGCCAGCCCCCGCTGGTGGACCTGGTCGAGGAGGACGACTCCGACCTGCTGATCGAGGACGTGTCCATCGACGGCATGTGCGGCGTCTACTAGCCATGCCCGGGTTCGACAGCGCCCGCCCGTGGACCCTGCACCCGCAGGTGTCCCTGCGACCCGAGCCGTTCGGCGCGCTGCTCTACCACTTCGGCACCCGGCGCCTCTCCTTCCTCAAGGACCCCACCCTGTCCGCGGCGGTACGCGCCCTCGCCGGTGCACCCTCCGCCCGGCAGGCGTGCCGCGACGCCGGTGTCGCCGAGGACGGGCTGCCCCGGTACGAGCGGGCGCTGGCGAGCCTGGCCACCCGGGGCATGCTGGTGCCCCGATGAGCCTGGTCCAGCACTTCGAGGCCGGCCTGGACGCGCCGATCTGCCTCACCTGGGAGCTGACCTACGCCTGCAACCTGGCCTGCCGGCACTGCCTGTCCAGCAGCGGGCGCCGGGACCCGCGCGAGCTGACCACCGCCCAGGCGCGGGCCGTCATCGACGAACTGGAACGCATGCAGGTGTTCTATGTGAACATCGGCGGCGGCGAGCCCACCGTCCGGCCCGACTTCTGGGAGCTGGTCGACTACGCCACCGCGCACCACGTCGGCGTCAAGTTCTCCACCAACGGCGTGCGCATCACCGCGGACCGGGCCCGGCGGCTGGCCGGCAACGACTACCTCGACGTGCAGGTCTCCCTCGACGGCGCCACCCCGGACGTCAACGACGCGATCCGCGGTGCCGGCTCGTGGGACACCGCGATGCGGGCCATGGCACACCTGCGGGACGCCGGGATGCGCGGGTTCAAGGTGTCGGTCGTGGTCACCCGGCACAACGTGGACCAGCTCGACCGGTTCAAGGCGATCGCCGACGCGCACGGCGCGCAGCTGCGGCTGACCCGGCTGCGGCCGGCCGGCCGGGGCGCGGCGGTCTGGCACGAGCTGCACCCCACCCCGGGCCAGCAGCGCCGGCTGTACGACTGGCTCGTGGCGCGCGGCGAGGACGTGCTGACCGGCGACTCGTTCTTCCACCTCGCCGGGTTCGGGGAGCCGCTGCCCGGCCTCAACCTCTGCGGTGCCGGGCGGGTGGTGTGCCTCATCGACCCGGTCGGCGACGTGTACGCCTGCCCGTTCGCCATCCACCCGTCCTTCCTCGCCGGCAACGTACGCGACGCGGGCGGCTTCGCCCGGGTCTGGCGCTCCTCCGCGCTCTTCGCCGACCTGCGCCGGCCGCAGACCGGTGGCGCCTGCACCGCCTGCGCGCACTACGACAGCTGCCGGGGCGGGTGCATGGCGGCGAAGTTCTTCACCGGGCTGCCACTGGACGGGCCCGACCCCGAGTGCGTCCAGGGCTACGGCGAGCGGGCGCTGGCCGCGGTCGGCGCCGGTACCGCGCCCCGGCCCGCGCCCGACCACTCCCGCCCGGTACCGGTCCGGATCGGCCGGCGGCCGGACCGCGCGTGCGACCCCGATCCGCTGGCGGGTGGGTACTGACGATGGGCAGTGGCTGGTTCGAGAGTGTGGCCGAGGCGCAGCGGCGGGCCAGGAAGCGCCTCCCGCCATCGGTGTACGGCGCGATCGTCGCCGGCTCCGAGCGCGGCGTGACGCTGGACGACAACCTCGCGGCGTTCGCCGAACTCGGCTTCGCGCCGCACGTGGCGGGGCAGGCCGCCCGCCGGCGCCTGGCCACCACCGTGATGGGCGAACCGGTCGCGCTGCCGGTCATCATCTCGCCCACCGGGGTGCAGGCGGTACACCCGGACGGGGAGGTGGCCGTGGCCCGTGCCGCCGCGGCACGCGGTACCGTCATGTCGCTCAGCTCGTTCGGTAGCAAACGGCTTGCCGAGGTGGTGGCGGCCAACCCGCAGACCTTCTTCCAGGTGTACTGGATCGGCACCCGCGAGGAGATGGCGCGCCGGCTGGACGACGCGCGCCAGGCCGGCGCCCGGGGCATCATCGCGACCCTGGACTGGTCGTTCTCGCACGGGCGCGACTGGGGGAGCCCGGCCATCCCGGAGCGGATCGACCTGCGCACCATGCTGCGGTACGCGCCGCAGGCGGTACGCCGCCCCCGCTGGCTGCTGGCGTACGCGAAGCAGCGCCGGGTACCCGACCTGACCGTGCCGAACCTCGCCGACGCCGGTACCGCACCGGGGTTCTTCGGCGCCTACGGACGCTGGCTGGAGACGCCGCCGCCCACCTGGGAGGACGTGCGGTGGCTGCGCGCCCAGTGGGGTGGACCGTTCCTGCTCAAGGGCGTCATCCGGGTCGACGACGCGAAGCGGGCCGTCGACTGCGGCGTCACCGCCATCTCCGTCTCCAACCACGGCGGCAACAACCTCGACAGCACCCCGGCCACGATCCGCGCGCTGCCGGCCATCGCCGAGGCCGTCGGCGACCAGATCGAGGTGCTGCTCGACGGCGGCGTCCGGCGGGGCAGTGACGTGGTCAAGGCGCTCGCGCTCGGTGCCCGGGCGGTGCTGATCGGGCGGGCGTACCTGTGGGGCCTGGCCGCCAACGGGGAGGCGGGCGTGGCGAACGTACTGGACATCCTGCGCGGCGGTATCGACTCCGCGCTGCGCGGGCTGGGCCGTACCGACGTCAGCGAACTGTCCCCTGTGGACCTGGTCATCCCGCCCGGGTTCGCCCGCCGCCTCGGTGCGGACGCGGGGACGCCGGCGCGGTCGTGACCGGCTGGAAGCCGTCGGTCAGCACGGCGAGCGCATCGTCCAGCAGCGCGGTCAGGTCCGCGGCGGCGTCGCGCAGCCACGCCTCGTAGGCGGCCAGCGCCGCGCCGAGCGCGCAGTGCCCGATCACGACCGGGTACAGGTCGTCCGGGCGCAGCCCCAGGCGCTGCGCCGCGAACTCGGCGATGACGCCCCGCCACTGCACGAAGCGCAGCGTCGAGTTCGCGCGCAGGCTCGGTACGTCGAGGATCAGCGCCATCCGCTCGCGGTGCCGGGGCTGCTGCTCCGCCGGGTACCGGTTGAACTCGACCACGCCCCGGCGGATCGCCTCCATCAGCGGCACGTCCCCGGTTACGGCCGCGAACCAGGCGCGCAGCCGGCGCAGCTCGCCGGCGAAGTCGCCCCAGACGAGGTCGTTCTTGGACGCGTAGTACCGGAAGAACGTGCGCCGCCCGATGTCCGCGGTGGCGGTGATGTCCTCGATACTCGTCTCGTCGAAGCCCTTGGCCGCGAAGAGCTGGAACGCCACCGCCTCCAGCGCCGCCCGGGTGGTCGCCTGCGGGCGCCCGGCGCGCGGCCGGTTCCCCTCCGGTCGCGCGTCCGGTCGCTTGTGGACGGTCATTGACCGCCGGCGCCCCGCACCGACCGCAGCAGCACCTGCGACACGTCCACCACCTGAAGCTCCTCCGCGGCCTTGCCCTGCTGCTTGCGTACGGCGGTGCCGTCGGTGAGCATCACGATGCAGTACGGGCACGCCGCGGTGATCAGCTCCGCGCCGGTGCCGATCGCCTCGTCCGTACGGGTCTCGTTGATGCGGGTGCCGATGGTCTCCTCCATCCACATCCGCGCCCCGCCCGCACCGCAGCAGAACGACGTCTCCCGGTGCCGCGGCATCTCGTTGAACCGCACCCCGGGCACCTTCCCGAGAATCTCGCGCGGCGGGTTGAACACCCGGTTGTGCCGGCCGAGGTAGCACGGGTCGTGGTAGGTGACCGTGGTGTCCACCGGGTGTACCGGCGTCAGCCGCCCCTCGGCCACCAGCCGGGACAGCAGCTGCGTGTGGTGCACCACCTCGTAGACGCCGCCGAGCTGCGGGTACTCGTTGCCCAGCGCGTTGAAGCAGTGCGCGCAGGTGACCACGATGCGCTTGGCGCCCACCGCGTTGAGCTTCTCCACGTTCTGCTTCGCCAGCTCCTGGAACAGCAGCTCCTGGCCCAGCCGCCGGGCCGGGTCGCCGGTACACGTCTCCTCGCTGCCGAGCACCATGTACCTGACGCCGGCCTCGTTCAGCAGTTCGGCCACGGCGCGCGAGGTCCGCTTCGCCTTGTCGTCCAGCGCACCGGCGCAGCCGACCCAGTACAGGTACTCGACGTCGTCGGGGAGGCGCTCCGCGCCGTTCGCGCCGAACACCGGTACCTCGAACGGCAGCCCCGCCGTCCACTCCAGCCGCGCCTTGGCGCCACGCCCCCACGGGTCGCCGGCCCGCTCCAGGTTGCGCAGCATGGTGCCCGCCTCCTTGGGGAACTGCGACTCGATCAGCACCTGGTACCGGCGCATGTCCACGATGTGGTCCACGTGCTCGATGTCCACCGGGCACTGCTCCACGCAGGCGCCGCAGGTGACGCAGGACCACAGCACGTCCGGGTCGATGACGCCACCCGCGTCGGTCGGGCCGACGAGCGGGCGGGCCGCCTCGGCGAGCACGTCCTTGGGCAGGTGCTCCCGCTGCCCGTCCGAGGACGCCAGCAGGTACGGCGCCTTGGCCAGGGCGTGGTCGCGCAGGTTCATGATGAGCAGCTTCGGGCTGAGCGGCTTGTCCGTGTTCCACGCCGGGCACTGCGACTGGCAGCGCCCGCACTCGGTACAGGTGGCGAAGTCCAGGATGCCCTTCCAGGTGAAGTCCTCGATGACGCCCCGGCCGATCTTGTCGTCCTCGCCCGGATCCTCGAAGTTCACCTCCTTGCCCCCCGAGTACACCGGCAACAGCGCGCCCAGCGCGCGCGGGCGGCGGGAGAAGGCCACGTTGAGCGGGGCCAGGAAGATGTGCAGGTGCTTGGAGTGCACCACGATGACCAGGAAGGTCAGCACCACGCCGAGCGAGCCGAGGATGCCCACCGTCTCCAGCACATCGTTCGCGGTGCGCCCCAGCGGGTGCAGGATGCGCGCGGCGACCTCCGACGCGAACGCCCCGTGCCGGAACGGGAAGTAGCCCGTGTTGATCTGCGCGCCCCGGTACAGCAGCAGCGTCCACATCACGTTGAAGATCATGAACAGGACCAGCCAGGCCGGGCCCAGGTGCGAGCCGAAGAACCGGGACCGGCGCCCCTCCCGCTCCGGGCGCTGGCTCAGCCGGATCACCGAGAACACGAGCAGGCCGGCGAGCACCGCGACGATGAACAGGTCCTCCACGAAGCCCAGCCAGGCCATCGTACCGATCAGCGGGATGTGGAAGTCCCGCTGGAACAGCGCGCCGAACCCCTCGATAATCGTCGCCGTGAGGATAAAGAAGCCCCACATCACCGCGAAGTGAGCCACGCCGGGTGCGGTCCACTTCAACAGCTTGCGCTGCCCGGCCACCTCCGTCGCCAGGGCGACCGCGCGGGTACCCACGCCGCTGGTGCGGCCCGGCTCCACCGGCTGGCCGGCCCGCGCCAGCCGGTACAGCATCAGAACGCGGCGACCCGCCACGGCGAACGCCGCGACAGTGATCGCCAGGCCAATCACAAGCCGCACTACCAACGGTGCCTCCGGGATGTTCGGTGCGCTGATGTTGGTCGGACCTTACGCCGTCCGATCTCCGCGAGCAGTTCCGCGCCCACCTGCTCCACGTCCCCGACCACGCCGAGGTCGGACAGTTCGAAGATCGGCGCCGCTGGATCGCGGTCCACGGCGACGACCGTGCCCGCGCCGCGCATCCCGGCCTGGTGCCGCACCGAGCCCGAGATGCCCAGCGCCAGGTACAGCTCCGGGTGCACGATCGCACCGATCTGGTCCACCTGCGCCTCGCGCGGGCACCAGCCCAGCTCGGTCGCCGTGTGCGACCCGCCGACCGCACCGTCCAGCGCGTCGGCGAGGCGGCGTACCAGATCAAATGCCTCCCGGGAGCCGACACCGCGCCCGCCCGCCACGACCACGGCGGCCGTGGCCAGCG
>DATEJJ010000523.1:0-3054 GCA_035278125.1 Rugosimonospora sp. | reverse complement strand
CTGTGCGTGGGTACGGTCGAGACATGGCGGCAACGGTGCGGTCCACACTCGACGGCCGCCGCGCCTGCGTGTTTCCCACCGGTTCGCTAGCGCAGCACGTGCGTGATGGTCGAGACTCGACGGCCGTGGACACCGTGGCGTCTGCCGGTGCGGGCACCCCTACGCTTGCGCAGCTAACGATGAACTCCTGGAGGCCAAGGGTGGCCTGGGCTGGCGCGCCCGGCAGGATTCGAACCTGCGACCCATGGATTAGAAGTCCATCGCTCTATCCGCTGAGCTACGGGCGCCTGGCGGCTGGTCGAACGGTAACACCGCCCCGTCCGGCGGGGGATCGGCTGCTCGGTGTGGCATCGTGCTTCCACGGTGCTTCCACACTCTCCGTGTTGCGACCGGCTTCTATGAATTTGTGGGCGTGGGCTGGGCGTTCGCGACGTGGCTGTGGATGTTGCCTTGAGATTAGAAGTCTCCTGCTCTATCCACTGAGCTACGGGCGCGAGCGCTGTCCGCGAGAAGGTTACCGCCAGCCCGGTCGGGAATCCTCATCCTATTCGGGGTCCCATCACCCGGCGGGTACGCCCCATACCGACCCATCGACCCTAAACCGTCACTCAGTGTTGTGGATCTTCCAAATCGGTCCCAGCGCAGGTGGACTACGAGACGAGAGGACTTCTCGTCTTCGTTGTCAGGCGCTAAGTTTCCACGGGTGCGGATCATGAGCACCAGGTTCCTCCCCGTGCTCGTCTCCGTGCGTGACCGCGCGTACGACGAGATGAACGTGCTGGACGAGTACCTCGACGAGGTGGGTGTCGGCTACACCGTGGGGCCGCCGTACGGCGAGCGGCTGGTGACCTGGTCCGACCTCGACCGCATCGAACTGCCCCGGCGGCGGCTGCGCCGGGAGGCCATGGACAATCTGGAGACGATGTCGGATGCGGCGCGGATCCACGGCCAGCCACCCGCGCTCTGGCTCTCCTTCGACGGTATGGAGTCCAGCCTGCTGCTGGTGGACGAGTTCTGGGACGACGTCTCGGAATCGATCCCGGGCGAGACCGTGGTGGGCGTACCCGCCCGGGACGTGGTGCTCATCACGGGTTCCGAGTCGCGTACCGGCCTGGCCAAGGCGGCCCGCGCGATCGACCGGGTGTTCTACGCGAACCGCCCCAACCTGCTGCTGCGCGAGTTGCTGGTGTGGCGCGACGGCCAGTGGCAGGCGTTCTGAGTCGCCTGTTCTGAGTCGCGGCTCAGCCAGCCGGCAGGTAGGCGCCCAACCAGCGGTCCAGTTCCGCGAAGACCCGCTCCCGTACCGGCGGCGCGGACAGGGCCAGGTCGTGCAGCCCGCCCTCGATGCGCACGATGGTCACGTGCTGCCCCAGCGCCGGCGCCCAGCGGGCGATGTGCTCCACGTCCAGCACCGAGTCGGCACTGCGCGCGTCGTCGCTCCAGACGGCGCGCTTGTAACTGCGCATCGAACACGCGACCAGCACCGGCACCGGGATGTTCAGCCCCGCGTGCAGCCGCGCCTGTGCGGTGCGGATAGCGTTCAGCCAGCCCGCGCGCGGGGTGAACCCGATGATGGGTTTCCACGCCGTGTCGAACGACCACTCGCCCCGGTGGTCGGCGTGGATGCTGTGTCCGTACACAGTGGAGACACCGCTGGGCACCTTGGCGTACGGCCGGAACCGGGTGATGGCGCCGAACAGCGGGCCGACTGTCCCGCGGGTCAGCCGCGGGACGTTGAACTCGAAGAACGGGCTGTTGAGGAACAGCCCGTCCACCACACCGGCGTCCCGCACCTGGTGTGTCCACAGTGACGTGATCAGCCCGCCGGTGGAGTGCGCGTTGACGAGTAGCGTGTCGTGCCCGTCCTGCTCCCGGACGATGCGCGCGGCCTCGTCCAGCTCCGGGAAGTAGTCGCTGATCCGGTGGATGAAGTTGGGGGTCTGGTGCGGCAGCAGGCTGCGCCCGTACTTGCGCAGGTCCAGCGCGTAGAAGTCGAAGCCGCGGTCGACGTACCAGTCGGCGAGGTGGCTCTGGAAGAAGTAGTCGTTGTAGCCGTGCACGTACAGCACGGCGCGGCGGGTCGGGCCGCCGGCACGGCGCCGCACCAGGGTGGCCACCACCGGCCCCTCGTCGTCCGTACCCAGCTCGATGGTGTGCCGCTCGTACGGCTCGCCGAGGATGTCCTGCTCCACGGGCAGACGGTACCGCACTGTCCACAACCACCCTCGCTGTCCACAGATCCGGGTACGGGCGGTGGCGCGCGGCGCGCGTTGCGGCCACTGTTTCCCCCGAGTCGGCTCGCACGGTCAGGTCAGCGGATTCGGGAGAGGGAAGATGTTCGACACTCCAGTCACCATCATCGGCAACGTGCTGACGGCGCCCGAGTGGCGGCGCACCACCAACACCGGCACCATGCTCGTCACCTTCAAGGTGGCCTCGACGTCCCGCCGGTACGACCGGGAGCGGCGGGTCTGGGTCGACGGGAACAGCCTGCGGGTCCGCGTCGCGTGCTGGCGCAAGCTCGGCGAAAACGTCTCACTCTCCGTCCAACTGGGCGACCCGGTCATCGTGTACGGCCGCATCTACAGCCGGGACTGGACGGACGAGCAGGGCGCCCGCCGCACCTCGTACGAGTTGGACGCCATCGCGGTGGGCCACGACATGTCCCGCGGGGTCGGCAAGTTCGCCCGCCGCCGGGTGGCCGGCGCCACCGACATGGTGAACGACGAGGTGAGCGCGGCCGCGATCGGCGGCGAGATGACCGAGCGGGTGGCGGATCCGGGGCGCCCGGAGGACCTCGCGCCCGACCACGAGCTGTTCGACAACTTCGACGCGGCCATCTTCGAGGTGTCGGATCCGCACGCGCTCGCCGCGCCGGACGAGCACGATCTGGACCCGGACGGGCCGGAGGAGTCCGCGGACGAGGACGGGTTGGACGAGCGGGAACTGGCCGGCGCCGGAGCCGGTGCGGGTACGGGCTCCCGGGGCCGGTCGCGCGGGGCGAGCCGGTCGCGGGCGCGCAGCGCGGAGCCCGGGGCATAGCGCTGCGCCATA
>DATEJJ010000522.1:0-2845 GCA_035278125.1 Rugosimonospora sp. | reverse complement strand
GGCTCGCGGACGCGACCGTGGGCGTGGAGTTCGCCGGCCCGGCGGTACGCGCCGCGGGCTGGGCGGTGGCCACCGGTGCCGCCACCCGGGCCCGGGACACCTCCGCCGCCGTGGTACTCGCGGTGGACGCCGCCCGCGAGGCGGCCCGTACCGCCATCCAGTGCCACGGCGCCATGGGCTACACGGTCGAGTACGACCTGCACCTGTATGCGAAGCGGGCCTGGGCGCTGGCCGCCGGCTGCGATACCGACGCGCACCTCGAGCGCCTTGCCGCATCTCTCGACCTTCCCGGAGGTACGCCGTGACCGACGTCGTCCTGTACCGCACCGAGGGCCCGGTGGCCGTCGTCACCATGAACCGGCCCGATTACCGCAACGCGCAGAATTCCGCGATGACCTACGCGCTCGATAACGCGTTCTACCAAGCGGTGGCCGACGATTCGGTGAAAGTCATTGTCCTGGCCGGATCCGGTAAGCACTTCTCCGCCGGCCACGACATCGGTACCCCCGGGCGCGACGTGGACACCTCGTTCGACCGCAAGGCCGTGCTCTGGTGGGACCACGTGGGCAAGGTGGGCGCGGAGAGCCGGCTGGCCCGGGAGTCGGAGGTGTACGTCGGGATGTGCCGGCGCTGGCGGGAGATCCCGAAGCCCACGCTGGCCATGGTGCAGGGCGCGTGCATCGCCGGCGGGCTGATGCTGGCCTGGTGCTGCGACCTGGTGATCGCCTCCGACGACGCGTTCTTCGCCGATCCCGTGGTACGCATGGGGATTCCCGGTGTGGAGTATTTCGCCCACCCGTGGGTGATGGGTCCCCGCTTCGCCAAGGAGTTCCTGTTCCTGGGCGAACGGGTGGCCGCCCCCCGCGCGCTGGAGCTGGGCATGGTCAACCGCGTGGTACCCCGGGCCGACCTGGAACCGACCACAATGGACATCGCGCGGCGGATCGCGACCATGCCCCGGCTCGGGCTGGCCCTGACCAAGAAGGCGGTCAACCAGGCCGAGGACCTGATGGGCATGCACACCGGGATGGACGCCGCGTTCGCCCTGCACCACCTGGCACACGCGCACAACGCGGAGGTGGGCGTCGACTCGCTGGCCGGGCACGACGCCCGCTCGATGCGGGACGCCGGTCAGCCGCCGGCTCCGCAGCAACAGACTCCAGTCAGCAGCCCGGAATCCCAGTAACGACACTGGCACGATGGCTGCGCGCTAGTATAACCTGTTCTAATTCCGCATCGCCTCGTTGGCCGCCGGAGGGTTCGACGACGACCGTGCCGCACGGACGCCGGCTACACGCTGAGTGAGCATGTGGACGGTCGACGGGACCAGGAATCTACCAACGCCAACAGCCGGAAATGGGAGGTCAGTCATGCCGAAGGTAACCGTCTCTGCCGAAGCCTCGGCGCAGCCGGAGCGCGTCTGGGAACTCGCGGTGGATTTGCCGCGGTACGCGGAGTGGCTCACGATGCACGAGGGTTTCACGGGTGACGTTCCGGCGACTCTTGGTGAGGGAATCGCGTACAAGGAAAAGGTGAAGTTGATGGGCATGCCGGCCGAGATGGCGTGGCGGGTGACCACCGCGGACGCCCCCGGCAAGCTGGAGATGGCGGGCGACGGGCCGATGGGCGTCAAGGCGCACAACCGCTTCCTGATCACACCGAGCGGTGCGGGCTCCCAGATCACCTTCGAGATGGAGTTCGCCGGGCCGGCGCTGGCCGGGCCGATGGCGGCGATGCTGGAGAAGCAGGCCGGCGCGGCGGCGCAGCAGTCGCTGGCCAAGTTCACCGCGTTGCTGGCCTGACCGGCCGGCCGGGATCAGCTGAGCAGCAGGCGCGCGGCGAGTTCGAGATGGTTCAGCACGTCGTTGGCCGACGCCCGCCGGGTCACCCAGGCGACCAGGCTGGACAGCCACACGTCACCGATCACCCGGGCCTTGGCCCGGTCGTCGGGCGTCGGTTCGCCGTCGTGCATGGCCGTGGTGAAAATCTGCTCCATCAGCAGCGCGACGGCGTGCACCTCGGCCGCCGCGGTCGGGTCGGCGAACATGAACGCCCGCGTCATCGCCTCGGTGAGCTGCGGCTCCCGCTGCATGGCGCGGGTGACCCGGCCGAGCACGAAAATCACCCGCTCGTACGGGGTCTCGCCCGGGTTGGGCGTGCGCTCCAGCCGCTCCTGGATCCGTTCGAACTCGCGCGCCAGCGCGGAGACGAGCAGGTGGATCTTGGACGGGAAGTAGCGGTACAGCGTGCCCAGCGCCACGTCCGCCCGCTCCGCCACCGTGCGCATCTGCACGGCGTCGTACCCGCCCTTGGAGGCCAGCACCAGCGTGGCGTCCAGGATGCGGCGGCGCCGCTCGCGCTGGGCCGCGGAGCCGTGCTCGGCGTCGGCGTTGGCCAGGGCGGTTGCGGCGGTCGGTGTCGCGGGGCTTCGGAGCGCGGCCATCGGTCCCTCTCGTGTCACGGCGGCGGGCCAGTTCGAATCCATGGTGCCGCATCCGTATTTCACTTACGTGAAGTACCCATTCTAATCGCGAAATCATGACGTACCACATCGGGTGACTGGTTCAGGTAGTACACGTTTCAGTCTTCTAATGGCAGGTAATGCCACTTTGCATTCGCTGCCATTTGGTGAGGAGCGCGGGTGGGGACGGCCGTTACCGAGGAACAGCGGGCAATCCAGGATTCGATCCGCGAATGGGCGGCGGGCGCCGACCCGCTGGCTACCGTGCGTGGTCTCGAACCGGGAGGGCGGCCGGACCGAGCGGCCCCGCCGTGGCTGCGGCACTGGGCCGACCTGGCCGGCCTCGGGCTGTTCGGCATCGGCGTGCCCGAGGACCTCGGCGGC
>DATEJJ010000521.1:0-8657 GCA_035278125.1 Rugosimonospora sp. | reverse complement strand
TCATCGCCGCGTTCACCGGCGCCGAGCCGGAGGCGGTCACCGGCCGGGGCACCGGCGTGGACGACACCACCCTGGCCCGCAAGACCGCGGTGGTCGCCGCCGCGCTGGCCCGGCACCGCCCCGACCCGGCAGATCCCTGGGGGGTACTCGCGTCGCTCGGCGGACTGGAGCACGCGGCGCTCGCCGGGTTCGTGCTCGGTGCGGCCGCCCGCCGGCTGCCGGTCATCCTCGACGGGGTGAACGCCTGCGCCGCCGCGCTGGCCGCCGCGGCCTTCGCTCCGGACGCGACCGGTGCCATGGTGGCCGGTCACCTCTCGGTGGAGCCGGGCGCGGCGGTGGCCCTGCGGCACCTGGGCCTGACTCCCCTGATCGACCTGGGCCTGCGGCTGGGCGAGGGTACCGGCGCGCTGCTCGCGGTACCGGTGGTGGCCGGCGCGGTGCGGGTACTGCACGAGGTGGCGACGTTCGACTCCGCCGGGGTAGCGGAGAAGTGACCCAGCCGTACCCCATCGGGCTGTTACTGGCGGGCAAGCGGGTACTCGTCGTCGGGGGCGGGACGGTGGCCACCCGGCGGGTACCGGCGCTGCTGGCGGCGGGCGCCCGGGTGGTACTCGTGGCGCCCGAGGTGACCCCGGCGCTGCGCGCGCTGGCCGACGAGGGGCGGCTGCACTGGGAGCCCCGCCGGTTCTTACCCTCCGATGTGGACGGTGCCTGGCTGGTACAGGCGGCGGTCGACGACCCGCTGGCGGCGGCCTCGGTCAGCGCCGCGGCGGCCGAGCGGCGGGTGTTCTGCGTCCGGGCCGACGACCGTACCGCGGCCACGGCCTGGACCCCGGCGGTGGCCCGGCACGGGACGGTGACCGTGGCCGTACTGGCCGGCGGTGACCCGCGCCGGGCGGTGGCGGTACGGGATTCGATCCGCGCGCTGCTCGCGACGAACCCTGGCGGCGTGGCCGCCGAGGCGATTGAGGGCACGGTCGCGCTCGTGGGCGCCGGGCCGGGCGACCCGGAGCTGATCACCGCCAAGGGGCGCCGGCTGCTGCTCGCCGCCGACGTGGTGGTGGTGGACCGGCTGGCGCCCGGGCTGCTCCTGGACGAGCTGCGGCCGGACACCGAGCTGGTGGACGCCTCCAAGATCCCGCACGGGCAGAGCCGGGCGCAGGAGGAGATCAACCGGATCCTGGTGGACCGGGCCCGGGCCGGGAAGTTCGTGGTACGCCTCAAGGGCGGCGACCCGTACGTGTTCGGGCGCGGCGGTGAGGAGCTGCTCGCCTGCGCCGCGGCCGGGGTACCGGTGACCGTGGTACCCGGCGTCACCAGCGCGGTCGCGGTACCCGCGGCGGCCGGCATCCCGGTCACCCACCGCGGGGTGGCGCACGAGTTCGTGGTGGTCTCCGGGCACCTGCCGCCGGACGACCCGACCAGCCTGGTGGACTGGCCGGCGCTGGCCCGGCTGCGGGGTACCGTCTGCGTGCTGATGGGCCTGGCCAACCTGCCGCAGATCGCCGCGGTGCTGCTGCGCCACGGCCGGGCGCCGGACACCCCGGTGGCGGTGGTCCGGCACGGCACCACCGCCCGCCAGCAGGTCGTCACCGCGCCGCTCGCGCGCATCGCGGACGCGGTCGCCGGGGCCGGGCTGCGCTCCCCGGTGGTGATCGTGATCGGCCCGGTCGTCGGTGTCCTAGACCTTGATGGTGCCGTCCAGCAGTAGCGCGCAGCGGATCAGCCCGAGGTGGCTGTACGCCTGCGGGTGGTTGCCCAGCCCGCGCTCGGCCTCCGGGTCGTACTGCTCGGGCAGCAGGCCGGTCGGTCCGGCGCAGTCCAGCATCTGCTCGAACAACTCCTCCGCGTCGGCGCGCCGGCCGGTACGCAGGTACGCCTCGATCATCCAGGCCGCGCAGATGTGGAAGCCGCCCTCCCGCCCGGGCAGCCCGTCGTCCCACTTGTACCGGTAGACCGTCGGCCCGCTGCGCAGGTCTGCCTCGATCGCCAGCACGGTGTCCAGGAACCGCGGGTTCTCGTTGGGCAGCAGCCCGGACAGCCCGATCCAGAGCGAGGACGCGTCCATCTCCGGGAAGCCGTACGCCACCGTGTACGCGCCCGCCTGCTCGTGCCAGCCGAACTCCAGCACGTTGGCGCCGATCCGGTCGCGCAGCTCGCCCCAGCCGGGTCGGGCGCCGCCGTTGAAGTCCTCCGCGATGCGGATCGCCCGGTCCACGGTCAGCCAGCACATCACCTTGGAGTACACGTGGTGGCGGGGTGGCAGGCGCGCCTCCCAGAGACCGTGGTCCGGCTCGTGCCAGCGCCGCTCCACCGCCTCGACCATGGCCTCCAGCACGTGCCACTCCTGCGCGGTCACGCTGCCGCGCGCCTCGACCACGGCGCCGATCAGGTCCGCGATCGGCCCGAACACGTCCAGCTGCAGCTGCCGGTTGGCCGCGTTGCCGATGCGTACCGGCCGGGAGCCCGCGTACCCGGGCAGCGTGTCGATGACCGCCTCCGGCCCCAGGTCGTGGCCGTCCACTGTGTACAGCGGGTGCAGCCGCTCGGGGTGCCCGCCGGTGCGCTCCACGCAGCGGTCCACCCAGCCCAGGAACGCCTCTGCCTCGGCCAGCGAGCCCAGGTCCACCAGGGCCCGGGCGGTCATCGCGCCGTCCCGCAGCCAGCAGTACCGGTAGTCCCAGTTGCGGATGCCGCCCATCTCCTCGGGCAGCGAGGTGGTGGCCGCGGCCAGCAGCGAGCCGCTGGGCTGGTGGTGCAGCCCGCGCAGGGTCAGCGCGCTGCGCAGCACCAGGTCCCGGGCGACGGTCGGCAGCCGCAGCGAGCCGGCCCAGTCCTTCCAGTCCCGCTCCACCCGGCCCTGCCGTGCCGCGATCGCCTCCGGCCACGGGCGCAGGCTGTGCGTACCGCAGCGCAGCTCCAGCTCGCAGTGGTTGCCCATGGCGGACAGGTCCACCGTGGCGCGCGCCGAGTCGTTGCTGCCGTCGTTGGAGATCTCCCAGTCGACCCCGGGGGAGTACAGGCAGATCGGCTCGTTGGAGCCCAGCACCAGCAGCCCGTCGCCGAGCGGCTGGAGGCTGATCCGCACCTGCCCGTACTCCGGGCGGGGGCAGAAGTCGACCCGCGCCGTGCTGGTACCCGACAGCACCCGCACCAACGAGGTGGCCTCCGGCGCGTCCTGCGCGTCGCCCGGGGGTACGCCCCGGTCCAGCCAGTCCGTGACGGTCAGCCCGGACCACCGGGTCTCCACGCTCATGGTGCCCGGCCGGTACCGCTGGCCCAGCGGGATGCCGTTGCGCCCGGCCGGTGCCACCCGGAAGTGCCCGGCCGGGGTACCGCCGAGCAGCTCGGCGAAGACGGCCGAGGAGTCCGGGTCGGGGTGGCACAGCCAGCTCACCGTGGAGTCCGGCGCGACCAGGGCCACGGTACGGCCGTTGGCGAGCATGGAGTGCCGCTCGATGGGTACCGCCCGCTCGCCGTACAGCCAGTTGCGCCGGGTGTCGAGCAGGTACCCGAGTACCCGCACCGCGTCGATCGGCTCGTCCACCCGGTACCCGGCCGCGGTCTCGCCCGGGCCGATCTTGATGCCTACGTCCGGCCCGTGCAGGTGGGCGAACACGCTCTCGTCGGACACCCCGTCGCCCATGAACAGCACCGCGCTCGCGGACAGCTGCATGCGCAGGGCGTCCACCGCGGTGCCCTTGTTCGTGGGCAGCACGAGCAGCTCCAGCACCTGGTTGCCGCTGGTCACGTGGATCTCCGGCCAGCTCGCCGGGCCGGCGCGCAGGGCGGCGACGACCTCCTCGGCCACCGCCGGCGCCGCGGTACGGACGTGTACCGCGATGCTCGCCGGCTTGGGCTCGAGCCGTACCCCCGGCTGGTCCCGGACCACGACCTCGACCGCGTGCTGCAGCCGGGTACGCAGCTCCAGCAGCTCCGGGGCGAGCCGGTGGACGAAGCCGATGTCGAACTCGGAGCCGTGGCTGCCCACCAGGTGCACCTCGCTGGGCAGCCGGGAGAGCGTGGCCAGGTCGCGCAGGGCGCGTCCGGACACCACGGCGACGGTGGTCTGCGGCAGCGCGGCCAGTGCGCGCACGGCCGCCACCGCCTCGGGCAGCGGGGCCGCCTGGGTCGGGTCGGCCACGGTAGGGGCGAGCGTGCCGTCGTAGTCACAGGCGACGAGCAGTTGCGGCACACGCGCGACGAGCCCCACCGCCGCACGCAGCGTGGGGTGGATCGGGTCGGTCACCCTCGTTGTTCTTCCTCGTGGGGCGGGTTCAGGGACGGTGCGGGTACGCCGAGTGCGGAGAGGAAGGACGAGGCCCAGTGGGATACGTCGTGGGCGCGCAGGTGCCGGCGCATGGTTCGCATCCGGCGGGCCGCGTCGGCTCCGTCGACGTTGATCGCGCGCATCAGCGCGTCCTTGACACCCTGCAGGTCGTGCGGGTTGCACAAGAACGCCTGTCGCAACTCACCGGCGGCGCCGGCGAATTCGGAGAGTACAAGCGCGCCACCCAGGTCGACCCGGGCTGCCACGTACTCCTTGGCCACCAAGTTCATGCCATCTCGCAGCGGAGTAACCATCATCACATCGGCCGCGCAGTAGAGCGCGACGAGCTCACTGCGACTGTACGACTGATGAAGGTAGTGCACGGCCGGCACGCCGACACGCCCGTACTCTCCGTTGATTCGACCCACCTCGCGCTCCACTTTCAGGCGAAGCCGTTGGTAGTGTTCGACCCGCTCACGGCTGGGTGTGGCCACCTGGACCATGACCGCCTCGGGTACCGAGAGTCGTTGTTCCGACAGAAGTTCGCGAAACGCCTTGAAGCGTTGCTCGATCCCTTTCGTGTAGTCCAGCCGGTCCACCCCGAGGATCACCGTCTTGGGGTCGCCCAGCTCGGCGCGGATCTGCTCGGCGCGCGCCCGGACCAGCGGGGAGGCGGCCAGCGACTCGATCTCGCCCACGTCGATCGAGATGGGGAACGCGGCGGCGTGCACGGTACGGTCGTCCACCTCCACGCCGGCCCCGCGCGGCCGCAGCCCGAGCAGGTGCCGGGTGAGCCGGAGGAAGTTCTGCGCGGCCAGCGGGCGCTGGAAGCCGACCAGGTCGGCGCCGAGCAGCCCGCGCAGGATCTCCGCCCGCCGGGGTAGCTGCATGAACAGCTCGACCGGCGGGAACGGGATGTGCAGGAAGAAGCCGATCTTGAGGTCCGGGCGCAGCGCGCGCAGCATCGCCGGTACCAGTTGCAGCTGGTAGTCCTGCACCCAGACGGTGGCGTGCTCGGCGGCCTGCTCGGCGGCGGCCTGCGCGAACCGCTGGTTCACCCGCCGGTACGACTCCCACCAGCTGCGCTTGTACAGCGGGGTCTCCACCGCGTCGTGGTACAGCGGCCAGAGGCTGGAATTCGAGAATCCTTCGTAGTAGCGCTCGACGTCGTCGTGGGTCAGGTTCACCGGCCGCAGCGTCATCCGGTCCAGCTCGAACGGCTCGGGCGGGCGCTCGTCCTGCTTGGCGGAGCGGCCGGCCCACCCGACCCAGGTGCCCCGCTGCGCCGCCAGTACCGGTTGCAGCGCCGTGACCAGGCCACCCGGGCTGCGCCGCCAGCTGCGCCCACCGGCCCGGCCCACTCCGTTGCCCCCGTCGGCGCCCCCGCCGCTGTCGGCCACCTCGTCGACCGGCAGCCGGTTCGCCACCACCACGAATGAGCTACGCTCCGCCACCGACACCCCTCCGACTGGCCACCTGGCCCAGAATGTGAGCGTACTTGCCGGCCCGTACGGTGGACATTCTTCCAGTACCCGCCCGTAGGGCACGCCGAACGTGACTGGTACCGCTTGCCCCTCGGTGACATTCTGCGAGCATGGCCGTCCCGCCGACCCGGCACCGCAGCTGGGTACCCCAGGTCCTGCTCGCGATCGTGTTCCTCGCGATCATCGGCGGTAGCGCCGGGTACCTGGCCGCGCACCGGCAGTTGCAGCGCGAGGCGCGTACCGCCGACGGAGCCACCGCGACACCCGGCCCGGAGTGCCCCAAGCACACCGAGACGCTGGCCGGGGTGGGTCAGCTGCGCCAGCTGCTCTACATCCACACGACCGCGTCCGAGGTGTGGATCTGTACCGACACCAGCGGCCGGCTGTACTACCAGGGGCACCTGGGCCAGCCCGGGCAGGCGCTGATCGAGGGGGCGACCTCGCTGTTCCTCGCCACGGTCCAGCGCGAGGGCCCGGACGGGTACGTCGCCACCAACACCGACCCCAAGACCGGCGAAGTGACGAAATACCATGTCACTCCGCAGGCGTTACGCAGGGAGCACGTCGGGCATCCGCCGGACGCGTACGAGCCGGCCCTCCCGAACTGACCGGGCGCCGTGGGCGGCCGTACCCGGGCCTGGAAGGATTGACCGGACAGCTCTCGTACATTCCGGAGGTAGGCCCACCGTGGCCCAGTTCATCTACACGCTTGAGAAGGCCCGCAAGGCGCACGGTGACAAGGTTGTCCTGGACAACGTCACCCTCAACTTCCTGCCCGGTGCCAAGATCGGCGTAGTCGGGCCGAACGGCGCGGGCAAGTCCAGCCTGCTCAAGATCATGGCGGACGAGGACCGGCCGAGCAACGGCGAGGCGCGGCTGATGCCGGGGTACACGGTCGGGCTGCTGGCCCAGGAGCCCCCGCTGAACGACGCCAAGACGGTGCTGGGCAACATCGAGGAGGCGGTCGCCGGTACCAAGGCGAAGCTGGAGCGGTTCAACAAGATCGCCGAGCAGCTCGCCACCGACTACTCCGACGAGCTGATGGAGGAGATGGGCCGGCTGCAGGAGGAGCTGGACCACGCCGACGCCTGGGACGTCGACTCCAAGCTGGAGCTGGCCATGGACGCGCTGCGCTGCCCGCCGCCGGACGCGGACGTGATCCAGCTCTCCGGCGGGGAGCGCCGCCGCGTGGCCCTGTGCAAGCTGCTGCTGGAGCAGCCGGACCTGCTGCTGCTGGACGAGCCGACCAACCACCTGGACGCGGAGAGCGTGCTCTGGATGGAGCAGCACCTCGCGAAGTACCCGGGTACGGTCATCGCGATCACGCACGACCGGTACTTCCTGGACAACGTGGCGCAGTGGATTCTCGAACTCGACCGTGGCCGGGCCTACCCGTACGAGGGCAACTACTCGACGTACCTGCAGAAGAAGGCCGAGCGGCTGGCGGTACAGGGGCGCAAGGACGCCAAGCTGCAGAAGCGGCTGACCGACGAACTGGACTGGGTGCGCTCCAACCCGAAGGCGCGGCAGGCCAAGTCCAAGGCCCGGCTCCAGCGCTACGAGGAGATGGCGACCGAGGCGGAGAAGACCCGGAAGCTGGACTTCGAGGAGATCCAGATCCCGCCGGGCCCCCGGCTGGGCAACACCGTGATCGAGGCGGACCACCTGACCAAGGGCTTCGGGGACCGGGTACTCATCAAGGACCTGTCCTTCTCGCTGCCGCGCAACGGCATCGTCGGCATCATCGGGCCGAACGGCGTCGGCAAGACCACCCTGTTCAAGACCATCGTGGGGCTGGAGCAGCCGGACAGCGGCGCGGTCAGGGTGGGCGAGACGGTCAAGCTGTCCTACGTGGACCAGAGCCGGTCCGGCCTGGACCCGCGTAAGACGGTCTGGGAGGTGGTCTCCGACGGGCTGGACCACCTGATGGTCGGCCGGGTGGAGATGCCGTCGCGGGCGTACGTCGCCGCGTTCGGCTTCAAGGGGCCGGACCAGCAGAAGCCCACCGGTGTGCTGTCCGGCGGCGAGCGCAACCGGCTCAACCTGGCGCTCACCCTCAAGATCGGTGGCAACGTGCTGCTGCTCGACGAGCCCACCAACGACCTGGACGTGGAGACCCTGTCCAGCCTGGAGAACGCGCTGCTGGACTTCCCCGGCTGCGCGGTGGTCATCTCGCACGACCGGATGTTCCTGGACCGGGTGGCCACGCACATCCTGGCCTGGGAGGGCGAGGACGACGACCCGTCGCGCTGGTTCTGGTTCGAGGGCAACTTCGACGCGTACGAGAAGAACAAGGTCGACCGGCTCGGCGCGGAGGCGGCCCGACCACACCGGGTGACCTACCGCAAGCTCACGCGTGACTAGCAAGCGGTATGTCTACCAGTGCCCGCTGCGCTGGTCGGACATGGACGTCTTCGGTCACGTCAACAACGCGCGGTTCCTCACCCTGTACGAGGAGGCCCGGGTGTCGCTGATGTTCGTGGGCGCCCGGGAGCACGGCCTGACCAGCTTCGAGAACGGTGTGGTGATCTCCCGGCACGAGGTGGACTACCTGCGGCCGGTGGACTACTCCGATCCGGTACGCATCGAGCTGTGGGTCGAGGACATGCGGGCGAGCCGGTTTGTCATCGCCTACGAGCTGTTCGACGGCGAGATGCTGGCCAGCCGCGCGCGTTCGGTGTGCGTACCGTTCGACCTGGCCAACCAGCGGCCGCGGCGGCTGTCCGACGCGGAGCGCGCGTTCCTGGCGCCGTGGCAGGGCTGACCCCGGGCGGGCAGGCGGACGCGGAGGCATTCCTGGCCCGGCTGCTCCGCCTCGATCAGGGGGCCCTGGTCCGGCTGCGCGACGTGCCGGCCGGCGCCGGGCCGCGCCAGGTCGCACTGTGGGCCCGGCTGCCGTGGGA
>DATEJJ010000520.1:0-5429 GCA_035278125.1 Rugosimonospora sp. | reverse complement strand
GCTGGCCGACCTGCGCGCCCGCCCCGCGGTCGTCTCCGTGGGTACCACCAATGGTGAGGCCAAGGAGATCGACCTGATGGTCGAGCGCCAGGTGACCGCGGGGGTCGACGGGGTGCCGGCCGCGGCCGCCGGGCGGGCCCGCTCCGGCCGCCTGTCCGCGGACATCGCCCGGGAACTGGAGCTCACGCTCGTCGAGGCGGTGACCATCCCGACCGCGTGCGCGGCGGGAAACTACGCGATCGGGTACGGCTTCGACGCGGTGGCCGGCGGCGACGTGGAGGTGGCGCTGTGCGGCGGCGTGGACGCGCTGGTCCGCAGCACGTTCGTCGGGTTCTACCGGCTGGGCACCATCGCCCCCCGGGTGTGCCAGCCGTTCGACCGCAACCGGCAGGGCATCCTCACCGGGGAGGGCAGCGGCGTGCTGGTGCTGGAGCGCCTCGATGCGGCGGTGGCCCGCGGCGCGCGGATCTACGCCGAGATCCTCGGTTACGCGATGACCTGCGACGCGCACCATCCGGTGGCGCCGGACCCGGACAGCATCGCCGCGTGCATGGCGCGGGCGCACGCCAACGCCGGCGTCGCGCCGGCCGAGGTGGACTTCATCTCGGCGCACGGCACCGGCACGAAGGCCAACGACACGACCGAGGTGGCCGCGATCCGCCAGGTCTTCGGCGACCGGCCGCCGCCAGCGGTGTCGATCAAGTCGATGCTCGGGCACACCATGGGTGCGGCCAGCGCGCTGGCCGCGATCGCGAGCAGCCTGGCGCTCACCGGAGGGTTCATCCCGCCGACCATCAACCACGCGGAGACCGACCCGGACATCGACATCGACTGTGTACCCAACGAGGCGCGCGACGCCCGGCCCCGGGGGGTGCAGAACAACGCCATGGCGTTCGGCGGGAACAATGCCGTGCTGATCCTGGGACGGTACCCGTGAGGAGCGTCATCACGGCGTGGGAGACCCGCTCACCGGTCGGGCACAGCGCGGAGGCGCACGCGGCCGGTCTGGGAACCGGCGCCCCGGCCGGTGACGGCCCGCGCGTGGTACCCGGCTTCGAGGTGCGCCAGGTGCTGGGCCCGCGTGGTACCCGGTCCATGTGCCGGGCGACCGGGCTGGCCGTGGCGACCACCGGCCAGTTGCTGGCGGGCGCCGGCCTCGGTACGGACCGGCGCGCGGGCTACGCCGACGAGCAGCTCGGTCTGGTGCTCGCCACGAGCGACAACGTGCAGACCCTGTTCGAGTTCAACCGCGACACCTGGACCCGGTCCCGGCCCTACGACGTGGAGCCGGCGCAGGTTCCGGTGCTGCTGATGAACGTGCACGCGAGCCAGTGCGCGATCTGGCACCGGCTCAAGGGCCCCAACTCCACGGTCTGCGGCGGCCACCTGGGCTCGCTGCTGGCGCTCGGTTACGCGACCCGGATGCAGCGCCGCGGGCACGCGCCCGCCGTACTGTGCGGCGGGGTGGAGGAGTACAGCGCCGCGCGCGCCGCGGTGGCCGCCGCCGACCCGGGTGCCGGCCCGTACCGGCCGCTGGGCGAGGGCTGCGCGGTGTTCCTGCTGGAGGACGGCGACGCGCTGGCCGGTACCCGGCCGGTGCTGGGTGAGGTGCTCGCGGTGGAGTTCGGCTTCGCCCCGTACCCCGGCGGTGTCCAACCGGTGCTCGCCGGATGCCTGCGGGCGGCGCTGGCCAAGGCGGGCGTACCGGCCGCCCGGGTGGCCGCGGTGGCGCCGTCGCCGGTACCGGGCGCGCCGGGCGTGGCCGAGCGGTCCGCGATCACCGAGGTGTTCGGCGACGTGCGGCTGGCCACGGCGAGCCTCGACGCGCTGGGCGACACGCACGCGGTCTCGGCCGCCTTCCAGGTCGTCGAGCTGCTGGCCGACCGCGCCCTGGCCGGGCGTACCGCGGTGGTCACCGGGGCCGATACCGAAGGGCGGGTGGGATGCGCGGTAC
This sequence comes from Rugosimonospora sp., assembly GCA_035278125.1. GTDB lineage: Bacteria > Actinomycetota > Actinomycetes > Mycobacteriales > Micromonosporaceae > DATEJJ01. The sequence goes on along the minus strand of DATEJJ010000520.1, from coordinate 3,475 downwards.
TGGCGATCGCCTGACCGGGTTCGACTGGCGGTTCACCCCGGGGGCGGGGGAGCACAGCCGGAGCCGGGTTTTGGCGGAGGCGAGCACCCCCAACGTCTCCCCGGGGGAGCACAGCCGGAGCCGGGTTTTGGCGGAGGCGAGCACCCCCAACGTCTCCCCGGGGGAGCACCTGGCCACGGTCGTGGACCCCGGCTCGCCGGTGTTCCGGGGCCACTTCCCGGGCCGCCCGGTGGTACCCGGCGTCTGCCTGATCGACCTGGTGGACCGGGCGGCCCGCGGCGCCGGCCTCGCCACCGGCGCGTTGCTGGGCGTCGGGCGGGCCCGGTTCACCCGGGCCGTGCTGCCCGGCGACCGGCTGGACGTCACGCTGACCCGCGACGGCGACACGCTGGACGCGGTGGTGCACGCCGAGGGGGGTGAACGGTGCCGGATCCGGCTGCACTACGGCCCCTCGTGACCGACCTGTCCGGGGTGCTCCCGCACCGGCCGCCGATGCTGCTGCTCGACGCGGTGGTGGACGTACACCCCGGGCGCGGGCTGACCGGGGTGCTGGCGGTCCCGCCCGGCGGCGGCGAGGTTCCCCCGTACCTGCTGCTGGAGTCCTGGCTGCAGGCGGCGGCCGTACTCCTCGGCCTGGACGGCGCGGGGGCCGGCCGGCTGCCGCTCGTCGGCGCGGTACGGGACGTCCGGTTCGGCCGCGCGGCGCTGCCCGGCGAGACGGTCGCGCACCGTGTGGAGCTTGTCCGGGCGGTACACGCCACGGCCATCTGCACCGGGAGCAGCGCGGTCGGCGGCCAACCGGTACTGCGCGTGGGGCAGGCCACCCTGGTGGCCCAGGAGCACCCGCCGGCCGCCGGGCACGGATAACGGCACGGATCTCAAGGAGCGGTCATGGACTTCAGCTTGTTCTTCTTCGCGGACAGCGCGGCGCGCGGCGACTGCTACCGCCTGCTGCTGGCGTGCGCCCGGTTCGCCGACGCCAACGGCTTCGCCGCGGTGTGGACCCCGGAGCGGCACTTCCACCCCTTCGGCGGCCGGTACCCGAACCCGGCGGTGGTGGGCGCCGCCCTGGCCACCGCGACCCAGCGGGTCGGGATCCGGGCGGGGAGCGTGGTGGCCCCGCTGCACCACCCGGTCCGGATCGCGGAGGAGTGGTCCGTGGTGGACAACCTGTCGGGCGGGCGGGTCGGCGTGGCCTTCGCCTCCGGCTGGCACGCCGCGGACTTCGTGCTGCGGCCGGAGAACTACCCGGATCGCAAGGCGGTGATGGTGGACACGCTGGACTCGGTGCGGCGGCTGTGGCGGGGCGGGGAGGTGGAGTTCCCGGACGCCGCGGGCGGCCGCCGGGCGGTGCGCGTGTACCCGGCGCCGGTACAGCGCGAGCTGCCGGTCTGGATCACCAGCGGCGGTACCCCGGACACCTTCCGGGCCGCCGCGCGGCTGGGTGCCGGGGTGCTGACCCACCAGCTCAGCCAGAGCCACGACGGGCTGGCGCAGAACATCGCCGCCTACCGGAGCGAGCTGGCCGCGGTGTCCGGTACCGGCGCCCGCGGGCACGTGAGCGTGATGCTGCACACGATGATCGGTACCGACCGTGACGAGGTACGCGAGGTGGTCCGCGAGCCGTTCAGCGAGTACCTGAGCAGCTCCATGGACCTGCTGGCGCGGGACTCCGTCGGGGTGGACCTCGACCGGCTCTCGCCCGCCAACCGGGCCGCCCTGGTCGCCCGCTCCTTCGACCGCTACTTCGACAGCGCCGGCCTGTTCGGCTCGGTGGATGACGGGATGGCGGTGGTACGCCGGCTGGCGGACGCGGGCGTGGACGAGATCGCCTGCCTGGTCGACTTCGGGGTGGCCGAGGAGCGGGTACTGGCCTCGCTGGAGCACCTCGGCGCGCTGCGCCACGCGGCGGCCGGCGCGACCGTGAGCTGAAGGTTCGGGAAGCCGTGGTCCCGCGGGACCACGGCTTCACCGGATCGGATCAGACCAGTACCGCGCCGGTCCGGCGGGCCCGGTTGCGGCGGTTGTCCAGGTGCACGAAGACGCGGTGCAGCCAGCGGTCCAGGCCGTCGTAGCGCGGCACGAACGCGACCCGGCCGTGCACGACGAGCCGGTTGTCCACGAAGACCATGTCGCCGGGGCGCAGCACCAGATCGGCGCGGACCTCGGTGAGCGCCTCGCGCAGCCGGAGCAGGGCCGCCGCCGCGGCGGCGTCCAGCGCGGAGGTGGCGTGGAAGTCCACGCACATGTCCGGGTCGTCCGTGTCGCCGATGAGCACCGGGCGCGGCCCGGAACTGGCCACCGACCGGAACGACGGCGGCGCCGCGGTCACGAAGCGGGCGTCCCGCAGTACCGCCCGGGTACCGGCGTCGAGCAGCACGAGCGCCCGGCGTACCGACGCGATCTGGGTACCCACCTGGTCCTCGTGCGCGAGCCGCAGGCAGAGCAGGCCGACGTAGTCCGGGCGGTACGGGTGGAACGCGTTCTCGGTGTGGAACTCCAGCGGCACCGAGCCGCCGTTGCTCTGCGTACCGGCGAGCGAGGGGACCGGCACCACGTTCTGCACCAGCGCGCCCTGCTTCTCGTCGCGGTACGCGATCACCTCGCCGAGCTGCTGCGCGAGCAGCGTGGCCAGCGTGGCCGGCGCGGTGGCCGCGCGCTCCACCGAGTCCGGCACGGTCGGCGTCGGTGGCAGCGCATCCGGCTCGATCGGCAGGTTCGCGATCGTCAGCGCGCCGTCGGTACCCGGGTCGTGCCGGAAGCCCCGGATCGCCGCCATCAGCCGGGCCGGCAGCTGGCAGCTCGCCGCCCGGGCCCGCGCCTGCCAGCCGGCGTCGTCGACCCACCCCGCGGCACCGCCGGCGACCCGCTCCACGAGCGCGCGTACCTCGGACCGTTCGGCGCCCGTGAGCTCCACTGTGGAGAGTCCCCGCGAGGTGTCGGTAAGCGTCGTGGTCAACCCATGCCTCCATGCCTGTGACTCGGTCGCGGCGCGCGCCCCGGCCCGCGCCGGCCGGAGGGTTCCGGTGTGGCGACACGCCCCCGCAGCCGAACTCTGCCAACCGCGCCGCAGCCGGCTCCAGGCATCGGACCGGCAACTTTGACGCCACCGCTTTGCCTGTGCCGTTGCCTGGCCCGGGGCGGGCATCGCAACCACACTCGTGGACATGCCGATGGGTGGTGGGGCGGGATGACCGAGCTGGGTACCGTGGCCGCGTTGTCCTGCCACGCGGTGGAGCGCATGGTCTGTGACATCTGGAGCCGCCACTTCGGCCGGACCGTCTCGCCCTACGACGACTTCTTCGACCTGGGCGGCGATTCGTTCGGGCTGATCGACGTGGTCGCCGAGGCGCGCGAGCGCGGGCTTCCGGTGCGCAGTTCGGTCGCGTTCCGCAACCCGAGCCCGGCGCGGCTCGCGGAGAGCATGACCATCGGCTGCCCGGAAGCCGGACCCGCCGCCGAGCCGCCGCCGGTC
>DATEJJ010000519.1:0-4018 GCA_035278125.1 Rugosimonospora sp. | reverse complement strand
CGGACCCGCGGCCGCGGACTCGACCGGGGCGACCGCCAGCCGCACCGTGTCCCGGATCCAGCTCAACGCGGACGGTACCGACACGGTGGTCGACCAGCGCAGGGTGACGGTCTCGGTGAGCCAGACCAAGCAGCTGCGCGGCCGGCAGCAGCTCGACGTGACCTGGTCCGGCGCCCGCCCGACCGGCGGTATCGTGGCCGACCCGAACAGCCCCGCGGCCAGCCTCCAGGAGTACCCGTTCGTGGTGCTGGAGTGCCGGGGCGTGGACTCGGACACCGCGCCCGCCGCCAGCCGGCTGACCCCGGAGGGGTGCTGGACGCAGACCCCGGACGAGCGCTTCCAGGAGGACTTCCTCCAGCCGTTCCCGGCCTGGCGGGTGGACCGGTACGCGCCGGCCGGGGAGCGTACCCACGCCGTCAACGCGCCGCCCGGCCCCAACACCTGCGACCTGCAGGCCGCGTCGGAGCGGTTCGTGCCGTTCGTGGACGCGGCCGGCAAGACGTACTACGAGGGCGCCAACGGGCTGTGCGGCATCCCGCCCGAGGCGTCCACCTCGCCCGACCCGACCGCGCCGCCGGCCAACACCACGTACGGCGCCACCGCCGCGGACGGTACCGGCCGGGCCCGGTTCGTGGTGTGGACCGCGGAGGAGAACTCCTCGCTCGGCTGCTCCGCCACGGTGGCCTGCGCGCTGGTCATCGTGCCGGTCGAGGGGGTCAGCTGCGACGTGACCGCGGCCGGCCTGCCGGCCGGGGACCGGCCCACCGGTACCGACGCGACCACCGCCGCCGCCAACTGCCAGGGCAACGGCGTGTACGCGCCGGGGGAGCAGGTCCAGCAGAGCAAGACCGGCTACCTCGCGGTCACCGGCGCACTGTGGTGGAGCGCGTCCAACTGGCGCAACCGGATGACCATCCCGCTCACCTTCGCGCCGGCCGGCAACGCGTGCGACATCCTGGACACCAGCATCCCGGTCGACCTGTACGGCTCGGAGCTGATGGCGCAGGCCACCGGGCAGTGGGCGCCGGCGTTCTGCAACGACCCGAAGCGCTTCCACTTCCGCCACGTCCGCGTCGGGGAGCTGCAGGCCAAGCTGGGCCTGGCCTCGGGCAGTATCAACGCGGCGCTGATCAGCCGGCCACCCGACGGCGGGTACGCCAAACCGACGGTCACCGCCCCGGTGGCGGTCACCGGCTTCGCCGTGTCGTACCTGATCGACGACCAGAACCAGCACGAGACCGGGCAGCTGAGGCTCAACGCGCGGCTGCTGGCCAAGCTGCTCGCCGAGTCGTACTACGCGTTCGTGGACCTGCACAACAACTACGTGGCCCTGGCCGCGGCGAAGAACTGCGCGTCCCAGTGCGCGTACGCGGCGATGAAGAACAACCCGCAGGACATCACCGCCGACCCCGAGTTCCGGGCGCTGAACCCGGGCCTGCTCGGCACCGGTACGGTGCAGCACGAGGCGGCGGCCACGCTGCTCGCGCTGTCCGGCGACTCGGACGTCATCTGGGCGCTCACCTCGTACCTCAACGCCGACCCGGACGCCCGCGCCTGGCTGGACGGCAAGCCGGACCCGTGGGGCATGGTGGTCAACCCGGCCTACAAGGGCATCGCGCTGCCGGTCACCGCCTGGCCGCTGCTGGACGCGTTCCACTCGCCCACCTTCGACCTGCCGCCCGGCTGCCTGCCCTGGGACACCGACGACAAGGGCAACAGGACGACCGTGCAGCAGCCGGTCCTGCCGCTGGTCGCCGCGCCTATGGCCAGCCTCACCGCGATCGTGCAGGCACTCCAGTTCGCCATCGACAACACCGTGCAGTGCAGCGCGGTGGGGGTACCGCCGACGCTGGTCAACGTGCTCGGCAAGCGGGGCCGGCAGCCCAACGGGCACCGCTTCATGCTCGGTGTCACGTCCATCGCCGACGCGGACTTCTACGGCCTGAACGCCGCCGCGCTGCAGAGCACCCCCGGCCACTACGTCGCGCCCGGCAACGGCAGCCTGGAGACGGCGGTACGGTTGTCCACATTCGACAGTGGTGCCGGGTACTGGCCGATCTCGTACGCCAAGCTGCGCACCGCCGCTGGCGCGTACCCCGGCACCATGGTGGTGTACCTCGCGGTGCCCACGATCGGGCTGGACAGCACGCCGGACGCGAAGGGCCGCACCCTGGCCGCGAAGCTGGGCCAGTTCCTGCGGTTCGCCGCCGCCGGTGGGCAGCAGCCGGGCGTCAACCAGGGCCAGCTGCCGCCCGGGTACCTGCCGATGACGGCGGGCGACGGGCTCGGCGCGTACGCCAGCTACACCGTGCTCGCGGCCGGTGCGGTGGAGCGGCAGCGCGGCGAGCTGGTGGTGTCCACCCAGCACTCCGGCGGCGGGTCGGGCTCGTCCGGCAGCAGCGGCTCCGGTGGCTCCGCGTCGACCGGCGGCACGCCGAACAACGGCGCCAACCCGGCGCTGACCACCTCCCGGGCACCGGACCTGCCGGCCTGGACGCCGGGCGTGCAGACGCCGCGCGCGTACACCGCCGACGTGCGCTCCGCCTGGGCCGCCTGGGCGCTGCCCGTGCTGCTGCTGCTCAGCCTCGTCGCCGCGGCGGCGGCCGGCGCGGTACGGGTGGTGGCCACCACCAGGGCGACCGCGGCCATCGGCAACCGGCTGCGGCGGCTGTACGAAAGGGACGGGCGGTGACCGAGGTACCGACCATGGCACCGCCGGAGCCGGATCTCGTCCCGCTGGCCGCACCCGCCCCGTACCGGGTACCGCCGCCGCCCCTGCCGGCCGCCGCCGAGGTGGCGGTACGCGTCGCGGCCACCCTGGCCCTGGTCGCCGCGTGGTGCGCGCTGTACATCTTCGCGCTGTCCGGACTACCGGCCGCGCGCGACCAGCAGGTGCTGTACGAGCAGCTGCGCGAGCAGATCGCGCTGGCCACCGAGCCGATCGGCGGGATGATCCCGCCCGGTACCCCGGTCGCCCTGCTGGAGGCGCCCAGCATCAACCTGCGGTACGTGGTGGTGGAGGGTACCTCCGCCGGGGACCTGCGCGCCGGACCCGGGCACCGGCGGGACACCCCGCTGCCGGGGCAGGCCGGCGTGTCCCTGGTCTACGGGCGGTCGGTCGCCTTCGGCGGGCCGTTCCGGCGGATCACCGAGCTGCGGGCCGGTACCACCATCACGGTCACCACCGGGCAGGGCACCTTCGACTACCGGGTGGACCGGGTACGCCGGGCCGGCGACGCGGTACCCGACACGCTGGGTACCGGCGAGGGGCGGCTGACCCTGGTGACCGGGGAGGGGGTGAGCTGGCGCGCGGGGTGGGTACCCGACCACGCGGTGTACGTCGACTCGACCCTGCTCAACGCGGCGGTACCGGCGCCCTCGGGCCGGCCGGCGGCGGTACCGAAGGCGGAGGAGGCGATGCAGCCGGACCTGGGCGGGCTGGTCGCGCTGGTGCTGTGGCTGCAGCTGCTGGTGTTCGCGAGCGTCGCGGCGGCCTGGGGCTGGCAGCGCTGGGGCAGCGCGCAGACCTGGCTGGTCGGCCTCCCCCTGGTCCTGCTGGCCCTCTGGGGCGCCACCCAGGCCGCGACGCAGCTCCTCCCCAACCTCATCTGACCCGGGTCCTCATCTGACCCGGGTCACAGCGCCAGGGCGGCGGTCAGCAGGGTGACCAGGCGGGTGGGGAGGGCGGGGTGGGTGGCGAAGCGGCGCGTGCGGACCAGGTCGTTGGCGATGGCCAGGGCCGCGTGGACGGTCACCCTCGCCTCGCGCGGGTTCAGCTCCGGGTGTACCTGGAGCAGCAGCCCGGCCCAGCGCAGCACGTACTCCCGCTGCGCGTGCAGCAGCTCGGCCCGGTCCGCGTCGGTCAGGTTCGCGATGTCGATGGACAGCGCCACGGTCAGGTCGGGTGACGCGGTGAGCGCCCGCACGTAGCAGCCCACCATCGCGCGCAGCGCGCTGGCCGGCGCCGGGCTGTCGAGCAGCGCGCGCTCCGCGTCCAGCGCGAGCCGGTCCGCCGCCC
>DATEJJ010000518.1:0-7291 GCA_035278125.1 Rugosimonospora sp. | reverse complement strand
ACCGCGGGCACGGCCACGCCGGCCGGCAGCTGGCAGACCAAGCAGGTGCTCGCGCTGTACACCACGCAGACCGGGCGCAGCGGCTGGGTGTACCTGGACGGGGTCGGCTGGCGCGGCCTGGCCACCGCGAACGACTCGGCGCACGACGCGCTGGGCATGCTGGCCGCCGCGGCCCGCGCGGCCGGGTCGAGCGTGCAGGCGCGGGACGAGACCGACGGCCAACTGCACGAGATCTACCTCTGGTAGTGCCCATCCGGGTGGGCGAGCCCGACGCCGGCGGCGAGGTCGCGCTGGCGCCTGACGGGGTGCTGGAGATCGCGCTGCCGGAGAACGCGTCCACCGGCTACCGCTGGGAGCTGGAGCCGCTGCCGCCGGGCGCGGAGCAGGTCGGCGACCGGATGGAGGCCGCCGCGTCCGCGCCACCCGGCGCCGCCGGGCTGCGGGTGTTCGCGGTCCGCTTCTCCGGTGGGGGTACGGTCTCCGCCCGGCTGCGCCGGCCCTGGGAGCAGGTGGAGCCGGTGCGCCGGTTCTCGGTACGGGTCAGCGCTCCCGCGGCGGGTACGCCACGCTGAGCACCTCGCGCAGGCTGTGCGCGTCGCCCACGGTCACCTCGCGGCCGGCGGGCAGCCGCAGCTCCAGCGGTACACCCAGGTGCCCGAGCCGGGCCGCGGCCGCGGCGAGTACCGCCATCGCGCCGTGGTCGATGCGCGGCACGCTGGACAGGTCCAGCACCACGGAGCGCGGCTGGATGCCGACCAGCCCCTCCATGGTCTCGTGGAGTTCGGGTGCGACCGCCCCGTCGAGCACGCCTTCCGCCCAGACGAGGGCGGACAGGCCGAGCCGGACGACCCGGACGGTCGTCATGACGGCACCTGGAACGGGCGCATAAAGGTACTCCAAACCTGGCGGGGGGCCATGTGACACCGGAATATCGGCGCCCCCGCCGGTGAGGTGAGGAGCTGGTCGAGCGACCTACGTGTTCTGCGCCATGATTGCCAGCGGGTACCCGTCCGGATCGGTGAAGAACGCCATCCACTCCTCCACGCCCGACTCGTGCTTGTGGATCATGTGGGGCACGTGGGTGAAGGTCACGCCCCGGGCGACCAGCGCGTCGTACGCCGCGTGGATGTCGTCGACCCGGAAGTACAGGATCGAGGGCTCGCCCGCGCCGCCCGGCTCGGCGGTGGCGCTGAGGAACAGCCGGGTACCTCCGCAGTCGAAGAACGCGAGGTCGCCGAAGGTGTACAGGTGCGGCAGCCCGAGCACCTCGCCGTACCAGCGCACCGCCGCGCCGATGTCGCTGACCGGTCGGGAGATCTGGCCGATCGCGCCGAGCTTGAGTTCGCCACCCATGACTGCCGCTCCCTTCGCCGAAGACGCGGGTACGCCCCGCCACCTGCGCAGCTCGGCCCGGCTGGCCAGGCCCAGCTTGGCGAGGGCGTTCGCGACGTGGAACTTCACCGCGTCCGGGCTGACCCCGCGGCGCCGGGCGATCTCCCGGTTGGACATGCCGTGCCGTACCGCGTCGACCACCCGCCACTCGGCGGGGGTCAGCACGTCGGGATGGCGCGGCCGGCCCCGTCTGACCCTCACGGTGCCGACGCTAGCGGCAGCAGCGCCGAATTACCCTCCCCCTCGGCGGTACCCGACGGCGCACAGGCCCGGCGTACCGCCGCCAGCAGGGCCACCGACTTCAACTCGGCCTCGGCCCGCTCGTCCGCCTCGCGGGACAGGCTGACCACGCCGCCGCCCACCCCGATCGACATCCGGGTACCCCGCGCCACGATGGTGCGGATGACGATGCTCAGGTCCGCCTCGCCGGAGAGGCTGAAGTAGCCGAGCGCGCCGGAGTACACCCCGCGCGCGTCCCGCTCCACCGCGTCGATGATCTCCATGGTGCGCAGCTTCGGCGCGCCGGTCATCGAGCCGCCCGGGAACGCCGCGCGTACCGCCGCCACCGCGTCCACGCCCGGCGCCAGCACACCGGTGACCGTGCTGACCAGCTGGTGCACGGTCGGGTACGACTCCACCGCCATCAGCTCGGGTACCGCCACGCTGCCCAGCCGGCAGACCTGGCCGAGGTCGTTGCGGAGCAGGTCGACGATCATCAGGTTCTCCGCGAACGTCTTCGGGTCCCGCCCCAGCGACCCCCGCAGCACCTCGTCCGCGCGCGGGTCCGGGTGGCGGGGCAGGGTGCCCTTGATGGGCCGCGCCTCGACCGTCCCCTGTGGACCTAAGCGGAGGAACCGCTCGGGCGAGGCGGACAGCACCGTGGCACCGGGTACCCGCAGGAAGGCCGCGTGCGGCGCCGGGTTGGTACGGCGCAGGTGCCGGTACAGCTCGGCGTGGTCGGCGGTACAGGTGAACCGGAGCCGGTAGGTGAGGTTCACCTCGTACGTGTCGCCGAGGTCCAGGTGCCGCCGGACGGTGGCGAAGGCGCGCCCGTAGTCGAGGTCGGAGTCCACAGTGGACATTTCGCCGTCGCGCCCGGGTGCCGGAGCCGGGCGCGTGCCGGCCACCATCCGCGCCGTCGCGCCCAGCCACGCCTCCGCCTCCGCCCGCTCGCCGGGGCCGGCCACCGCCGCCGCGTACGCCCGCCGCGCGTCGTGGTCGAAGGCGAGGAACCGCTCCACGTAGAGCAGCGCCGCGTCCTCGGTGTCCGCCCGGTGTACGGGCTCGCCGCCGCACAGCTCCTTCAGCTCGTACCCGAGGTACCCGACGTACCCGCCGCAGAACGGGAACGGCCCCGGTACCGGCGCCCCGCCCAGCCGCCGCCCCAGGAACGCGAAGATGTCCGGGTCGGCCACGGGCTGGCCGTCCACCCGTACCGCCCCGCCCAGGCGATAGCTGACCACGTGCCCGCGCGGCCCTTCCGGCGCCCCGAGGTACGACATCCGCCGCCGACCCGCGCATCGCTGGGGGTGCTCGCCGACGCCAAAACCCGGCTCAGGCTGCGCTCCCCCGGGACGGGCGTCCGCACTGTCGAGCCACGCGACGCACGGCCGCCCGGCGTAGTGGGCGGCGAACACGTCCTCCGGCTCCCGCCACGGCACCTCGCGTACCAGCAGCCCCGCCTGCCCCGTGCGGGCGGGCGCGGGCAGCGTCACCGACGGCCGGTCCGGGCGTGGCGTGGCGCCGAGGAAGTTCGCGATCAGCCGGCGGCCGTGCTCCGTCCCCACCGACTCCGGGTGGAACTGCACTCCGTGCAGCGGCCGGTCCCGGTGCCGCAGCGCCATCACCGTGCCGTCCTCGGCGCGCCCGCCCACCTCCAGTTCCCCGGGTACCCCGGTCACCGCGAGCGAGTGGTACCGCACCACGCGCAGCCCCTGCGGCAGCCCGGCCAGCACCCCGCGCCCGTCGTGCCCGACCGTGCTGACGTGCCCGTGCCGGGGCGTCACCGGCGCGACCGTACCGCCGAACGCCAGCGCCAGCGCCTGGTGCCCGAGGCACACCCCGAGCAGCGGCAGCCGGGTACCCGCGATCAGCTCCGGGCAGCCGCCCACCCGGCGCGGATCGGCGGGAGTCCCCGGACCGGGTGACAGCACCACGTGGCTGAACTCGCGGTCGATCGAGGCGGGCGTACCGAGCGCGTCGTTGCGCACCACGACCGGCGCCACCCCGGTCACCTGCCCGACGAGTTGGTACAGGTTGTAGGTGTACGAGTCGTAGTTGTCCACGAGGAGCACCCGGCGCACGCCCGATGGTAACGGGCCACCGGGTGTCATCTGGAAGACACCGACGTATCACGAGGATCACACGTAGGCTCCACATCACTGTAGGTAGTAACAACAGGTCACGGCCCATGGACGTGAAGGATTCCTCATGACTGATCGCACGGTACAGATCCCCGAAGTTGTCATGCCGGGGATGCGGCTCGGCCGCAACATCGACCACGACGACCGCAGCAAGGCGTTCCCCGCGATGGTGGCGGCGCTACAGACCGCCAGGCACGAGCGGCGCTGCCCGCCGTTCGACCAGGGCCAGCTGGGCAGCTGCACCGGCAACGCGATGGCCGGCGCGCTGATGACGGACCCGTTGTACCAGCCGGGCCGGGACCTGAGCGAGAAGGACGCGGTGGAGCTGTACGCCGAGGCCACCCGGCTGGACCGGTTCCCCGGCGTGTACCCGCCGGACGACACCGGCTCGTCCGGGCTCGCGGTGGCCAAGGCGGCCAAACGCGAGGGGTACATCAGCGCCTACCGGCACGCCTTCGGCCTGCAGCAGGCCCTCGGCGCCCTCGTGGTCGGGCCGGTGATCACGGGGGTGAAGTGGTACAGCAGCTTCGACCAGCCGCTGGCCACCGGGGAGGTCCAGATCACCGCCGACGCCTTCGTGCGCGGCGGCCATGAGTTCGAGGTCAACGGCATCGACGTGGAGAACCGCCGGGTGTGGTGCGTGCAGTCGTGGGGCCCGACGTGGGGCGGCCTCGGTGACGGCACGTTCTGGATGAGCTGGGACACCTGGGACAAGCTCCTCCAGGAGCAGGGCGACGTGGTCCAGCTGACCGCCTGATTGAGGGCGAGCGGAGCGACGCCCGAGAGCAGGCTCAGGCGACCCCGCCTGATTGAGGGCGAGCGGAGCGACGCCCGAGAGCAGGCTCAGGCGGCCCCGCATAACGGATCGGCCCCCGGGCGGTGCGGCGCGCCGCCCGGGGGAACCGGCCGCCAACCTGGCGCGTCGCAGTACACGGACGCGGATTCGAGGAGGCGGTCGTGCGGCGGTACATCGCGGTCCTACTGGTGCTGGCCCTCGGCGGGTGCGGCGCAACACAGCAGCGGTTCCCGCTCACCACCGCCGCGGGCGTCACCCGGCAGCAGCCGGCCGCGGGCGCACCGGTCGCCGCCGTCGCCGGCAGCATCACCAGTCTCGGGTACGAGCTGACCACCGCCAGGGGCGCCGGCAACACGGTGGTGTCGCCGCTGTCCATCGCGTACGCCTTCGCGATGGCCCGGGCGGGCGCGGGCGGCGACACGGCCACGCAGCTCGACCGGGTCTTCGGCTTCCCGCAGTCCGGCCTGCACGACGCGTTCAACGCGATCACCCGGCAGGTCGTCACCGCGGACGTGCCGCCGGCCAAGCCGCGCAAGCCCGACCCCGGCACCCCGCCGCAGCCGCCCGTGGTGTGCGTGGGCGACGCCCTCTTCGCGCAGCAGGGGTTGCCGCTGGGCGCGGCGTTCCTGCGCACCCTCGCCGCGCAGTACGGCACCGGCGTGCACCCCGCCGACTTCGCCGCCGGCAAGGCCACCGGGCTCATCAACGACTGGGCCCGGCGGCAGACCGCCGGGCGGATCACGAAGGTCTTCGACTCGCTGTCCGCGGACACCAAGCTCGTCATCGCCAACACCGTGTACCTGCGCGCCGACTGGCCGCGCGACCTGTTCGCGCAGGAGCCGGTGACCAGCCAGCCGTTCACCCGGTCCGGCGGCGGCACGGTACAGGTGCCGACCATGTACACCGGTGCCGACCTGCGCTACGCGGCCGGCCCCGGCTGGCAGGCCGTCGAGGTGCCCTACGCCGGCGGCCAGCTGGTCATGCGCATCCTGCTGCCCGCGCCGGGCCGGGCGCCCGGCCCGCTGCTGGCGCCGCAGACCATGGCGGCCGTGGCCGCCGCGCTGCAGCCACGGCCCGTGGGCCTGTCGCTGCCACGCTTCGACTTCGCCTCAGACCTCGATCTGGTACCGGCGCTGGAGGCGCTCGGCCTCACCGCACCGTTCGGCGCCGGTGCCGACTTCAGCGGGATCAGCCCCGGTTTGTACGTGGGCCAGGCGATCCACCGGGCGAACATCACGGTCGACCAGTGGGGTACCGAGGCGGCGGCGGTGACCGGCCTGTCCTTCCCGCTGGCCGCGCCCGCGCCACCGCGCCTGCAGCTGCGGGTGGACCACCCGTTCGCGTTCGCGGTGGTGCACACCGGGACCGGGGTACCCCTGTTCATGGGCCAGGTCGCCGACCCGTCCGCGCACTAGCCCCAGCTGTACCCGACGCGCCGGTGGTCGCGCGGCGGCTGGCGCAGCCGGGCCGGCAGGGCGAGCAGGGCACCCACCACGAACCCGACCACGTGCGCCAGGTACCCGACGGAGCCGGCCGAGGAGACCGCGACGCCGGACGCGTACACCCACTGCAACACGAACCAGGCGCCCAGCACGAGCCAGGCGGGCAGGCGCAGCGGCAGGAACAGCAGGATCGGTACCAGGCTCCACACCCGGGCGCCCGGGTACAGCACGAGGTACGCGCCGAGCACGCCGGCGATCGCCCCGGACGCGCCGATCAGCGGGGTGGCCGAGTCCGGGTTGGCCAGCGCGAAGCCGTAGCTCGCCGCGTACCCGCAGAACAGGTAGAACAGCAGGTACCTGAACCGGCCGAAGCGGTCCTCGACGTTGTTGCCGAAGACCCACAGGAACAGCATGTTGCCCAGCAGGTGCAGCCAGCCGCCGTGCAGGAACATCGAGTACAGCACGGACAGCACCGGCAGCTTGTGGTACGCCGGCCGGGTCGCCACGCACCCCGGCCCGCCCGGCCCGGCGCCCACCTGGCCGGTCGCCACCACCGGCAGCTGCGTGTCGTGCACCAGTTCGCGCGGGATCGCCGCGTACCGGTCGAAGAACGCCTCCTGCTGGCACACCTGCCCGAGGCTGGCGGTGGCCACCGTACGGGAGGCCGGCGTCAGCAGGAAGACCACGATGTTGAAGGCGATCAGCGCGTACGTCACCCACGGGGTACGGCGTACCGGGTTGACGTCGTGAACCGGAATGACCACAGCTGATTGGTACCCCATGCGGCGCCGCCGCGCACCTCGTCAGGCCGGGTCGCGAAAGGAAATCCTGTCCAGCGGTGGCACCCAGTTGTACGGGTAGCTGAGAAGGATCCGGTTGGCGCCCGCGTGCAGGCTGAGCGTGACCGTCACCGAGCCGACCGTGGTCCACGATCCGGTCGGCGGCATCCCCACCGTCACCCCGGCCCCGCCGTTCGCGCTGACCTGCGTGCTGTACGGCGGCCCGCCGTTGAGGTAGTAGATGGTCACGGTCAGCGCGCCGCCGGCCGTGCTGATCACCCCGTTGAACTGCAGCGTGTTCTGGTACCCGACCCAGCCCACGCTCCACCCGCCCGAGCACGTGTCGCAGGCCATCCGCTGCGCCCCGCCGGTGAGCGCGTTCGCCTGGGACTCCGCCTCGTACACCCGGGTCACCGGCGTGGCCGCGGTCCGGGTGGGCGACGGCGGCGGCTTCTGCGGGTTCGGCGCGGGGCTCGGCGAGGGCGCGGTGCTGGGCGGCCCCGGCTGCGGCGACGGCTG
>DATEJJ010000517.1:0-6127 GCA_035278125.1 Rugosimonospora sp. | reverse complement strand
TGGTGCTGGCGCTGCCCGCGCTGATCGACCCCACCGGCGCGGCCACCGGCATCCACGCCAGCCGGGAGATGGCGTCGTTCGACCTGGCCGTGGCCGTCGGCTTCCTGCTCGCCGCGTACCGGCCGGCGCGGGCCCGCGCCTACCTGCCGCTCGCGCTGGTGCTGGCCCTGTGCCTCGCGGTCACCTCGGGTATCGACGTGGCGCGTGGGGCCACCGTGATCACGCACGAGATCGGGCACCTGGTCGCGGTGGTGCAGGCCGCCCTGCTGTACGGGCTGGGCCGCGCCGAGCGCGCGAAGCACGTGGGCCGGGAGGTCACGACATGAGCATGAGGCGGGCAGCGGCGGGACTGCTGCTGGGGGTTGTCGCAGTTCTGGGTGGGCTGGCGCTGACGGGTACGCCGGCGCAGGCGCACGCGGGGCTGGTGCGCACCTCGCCGGCGCAGGGCTCGGTGGTGCAGACCGCGCCCACCCAGATCCTGATAACCTTCTCCGAGCACGTCTCCCCGGTCGACGCGAAGATCCGGGTGATCTCGCCGCAGAGCAAGGACATCGAGAGCGGTCAGCCCTCGGTGTCCGGGGCGGTGCTGCGCATCCCGGTCCGGGCCGACGTGCCCCACGGCACCTACCTGGTCAGTTACCGGGTGATCTCGGCGGACAGCCACCCGGTCGGCGCCGGCTTCACGTACTCGGTCGGCGCCCCGTCCAGCACCGGTACCCCGAGCGGCGCCAGCGCCAACGCGGGCAGTACCGACCGGAGCGTGGCGATCGGCATGGCGGCCGCCCAGTATCTCGGGTACGCCGGGCTGGTGCTGATCGCCGGCCCCGCGCTGATGCTGTACGCGTTCTGGCCGCAGCGGCTGTCCCGCAGCGGTCCGACCCGGCTGGCGTACCTGGGCATCGGGGCGGCCTGGCTGGCCACGGTGCTGGAGCTGCACCTGCAGGTGCCGTACTCGATCGGCGGCGGGCTGTTCACCACCTCCGCGCACGACCTGGGCGACGTGCTGGCCAGCCGGTACGGCGTGCTGCACCTGGTGCGCCTGGGCATCCTGCTGGCGGCGGCGTTCCTGCTCGGGCCGCACCTGGCCGGGCGGAGCGGCAACGCACGCCGTACCCTCCTGATCCTCCTGGGGGTGGCCGGGGTGGCCACCTACAGCATGTCGGGGCATCCCGGGGCGTCGAGCGCGCCGGCGCTCACCGTGATCGCGGACGCCGCGCACCTGATCAGCGCCTCGATCTGGCTCGGCGGCCTGGTCGTGCTCTTCGGCTACCTGCTGCGCAAGGCGAACGGCAAGGAGCTGGGCGCCATCCTGCCGGTCTGGTCCAACTGGGCGATGATGGCGGTCGCGGTGCTGGTGCTGGCCGGTACCGCGCAGGCGCTGGTCGAGATCGGCGACGTCAACGCGCTGCTGCACACCACCTACGGCCTGCTGGTGCTGCTCAAGGTGGGGGTGCTGGCGCTCGTGGTGGCGGTGGCCGCGTTCTCCCGCCGGCTGGCCGCGCGCAAGCCGGGTGCGCAGACCGTCCGGCGGCTGCGGGCGTCGGTGCTGCTGGAGGTGGCCGGCATCGTGGTGATCCTGGGGCTGGCCTCCGCGCTGGTGCAGACCGCGCCGGCGAAGACGGTGACCACCGCGGTCACCCAGCAGCAGGCCGGGCCGTTCTCGGTCACGCTCAGCTCCAGCCTGTACCAGCTGCAGATCGACATCGACCCGGCCAAGACCGGCGACAACGAGCTGCACCTGTTCGCGTACACGCCGGCCGGGGCCCCGCTCAAGGTCGTGCAGTGGACCGGCTCGGCGGCGCTGCCGGCGCAGAATGTGGAGCCGATCAGCATCTCCCTGCTCGCGCTGACCGACTCGCACGCCACCGGCCAGATCGCGCTGCCCAGCGCCGGCAACTGGCAGTTCAGCTTCACGCTGCGTACGACGGACATCGATGAAGCGACGGTCACCACCACGGTGAAGATCGGTTGAACACGGTGATCGACATAACCTGACAGGGTGTAGGGTGTCGTGGTTGTGGCACGACGCCCTATCTTGTTGATGTGAGCAGGGCTGCGGTTAACACCGGGTGGCGGGCACGGGTCCCATCGATCTTCGCGGGCGTGCTGACGGCCACCGCGTTTCTGTGTGCGGTCGCCGCGATCAGCGAGGTCTTCCAGTACCGCAGCCAGCCGGTCCGGCAGGTCATCGACAACCTGCTCCTACCCGCCAAGGCGAACCTCGGGTACGCGGCTCTGATCATCGTGCTCGCCGCCGGTGTGGCCCGGCGCAAGCGGGCCGGGTACTGGTTCCTGCTCATCTACTTCGGCCTGCAGTTCTGCTACGACGCGCTGCTGCTGCCGCTGCTGCTGTTGCTGCCCACCGACACCTGGGACAACCGGCCGCCGCCCTGGTGGGCCGGTTGGGTCACCGGCGCCAACCTGGTCATCACCATCGGGGTACTGGTCGTGCTGTTCCTGGCCCGGCGGGAGTTCTCCGCCCGGGTGCAGCGGGGCAGCCTGCCCATGGCGCTGGGTGGGCTCGGCGGCCTGCTGGTCATGTTCGCGCTGATGGGCTGGGGGCTGGTCGAGGCGTTCCCGGGTACCCTGCACGGCAGCGGCGACCGGCTCACCTACGCCGTGGAGAAGATCCTCGGCGGCGCGTTCACCTTCGACTTCACCCGGCGCGGGCACGCGGCCGGCTGGGTCAACCTGGTGCTCGGGCTGTTCGGCGGCATCGCGCTGTTCGTCTCGCTGGGCGTGCTGTTCCGCTCCCAGCGGCTGTCCTCGCAGCTGCGCCCGGCCGAGGAGGAGCGGGTACGCGGGCTGCTCGCGGAGAGCGGGGAACGGGACTCCCTCGGGTACTTCGCCACCCGGCGGGACAAGGCGGTCATCTTCTCGGCCAGCGGCAAGGCGGCCGTCACCTACCGGGTGGTGGCCGGCGTGACCCTGGCCAGCGGGGACCCGCTCGGCGACCCGGAAGCCTGGGCGCCGGCCATCGAAGCCTGGCTGGACCAGGCCAAGGAGTACGCCTGGACGCCCGCCGTGATGGGCGCCAGCGAGGAGGGGGCCACCGCCTTCGCCCGGGCCGGGCTGCGCGCCATCGAACTGGGCGACGAGGCGATCCTCCACGTGGAACAGTTCACACTGGACGGTCGGGAGATGCGGCCGGTACGCCAGGCGGTGCACCGGGTGGAGCGGGCCGGGTACACGGCGCGGATCCGGCGTCACGGGGAGATCTCGCCCACCGAGATGGCGCACATCATCGAGCTGGCCGACCAGTGGCGGGACACCGAGACCGAGCGGGGCTTCTCCATGGCGCTCGGCCGGCTCGGCGACCCGGCCGACGGGCAGTGCGTGCTGGTCGAGGCGCGCGACGGACAGGGCCGGGAGGCGGCGCTGCTGTCCTTCACCCCGTGGGGCGTGAACGGGCTGTCCCTGGACCTGATGCGCCGCAACCGGGAGTCCGAGAACGGGCTGATCGAGTTCCTGGTGGCCGAGCTGGTACGGGACGCGCCGCGGCTCGGGGTACGGCGCATCTCGCTCAACTTCGCGGTGTTCCGGTCGGTCTTCGAGGAGGGTGCGCGCATCGGCGCCGGCCCGGTACTCCGCGCCTGGCGCGGCATGCTGCTGTTCTTCAACCGCTGGTTCCAGCTGGAGTCGCTGTACCGGTCGAACGTGAAGTTCCGGCCGGAGTGGGTACCCCGGTTCCTCTGCTTCGACGACGTACGCGACGTGGCCAAGGTGGCGCTCGCCTCCGGTATCGCCGAAGGCTTCCTCGTGGTACCGAGCCTGCCCACCCTGCTGCGCCGGGGCCTGACCGCACCGCCGATCGAGGTGCCGGCCGTCGCGCTGCCCGCGGCCGGTCCCGCGGCACCGGCGCCGGTCGACGTGCCCGGCATGGCCCTGCCCGAGCAGGTGCGGGTACGACTGGCCAAAGTGGACAAGCTGCGCGCGGACGGGGTGGACCCGTACCCGCCCGCGGTGCCGCGCAGCCACAGCTGCGACGAGGTACGCGCGACCCACCCGGACCTGCCGCCCGACACCCGTACCGGCGACAAGGTCTGCGTGGCCGGCCGGCTGGTGCTGTTGCGCAACCACGGCTCCCTCTGCTTCGCCACGCTGCGCGACTGGAGCGGCGACCTGCAACTGCTGATCGGCCGGGACGGGGTGGGCCAGGCGTCCCTGGCCGCCTGGAAGTCCACAATGGACCTGGGGGACCACGTGTCGGTCAGCGGCGAGGTGGTCACCTCCAAGCGGGGCGAGCTGTCCGTGCTGGCGAGCAGCTGGGCGCTCGCGGCCAAGTGCCTGCACCCGTTGCCGGACAAGCACCGCGGCCTGGCCGACCCGGAGGCGCGGGTCCGGCAGCGCTACCTCGACCTGGTCATCAACACCGAGGCGCGGCAGTCCCTGCGCACCCGGGGCGCGGTGCTGCACACACTGCGCGGCGAGCTGGTGTCCGCCGGCTTCCTGGAGGTGGAGACGCCGGTGCTGCAACGGGTACACGGCGGCGCCAACGCGCGCCCGTTCGCCACCCACATCAACGCGTACGACATGCGCCTGTACCTGCGCATCGCACCCGAGCTGTACCTCAAACGGCTGCTGGTGGGCGGCGTGGCCAAGGTGTTCGAGCTGGGCCGCACCTTCCGCAACGAGGGCGTGGACGCCACCCACAACCCCGAGTTCACCATGCTGGAGGCGTACCAGGCGTACGGGGACTACACCTCCATGCGCGAACTGGCCCGCTCCCTGGTGCTCGCCGCCGCCCTCGCCGCGCACGGGCACCCGGTGGCGCGCCGCCCCGACGGCGACGAGGTGGACCTGTCCGGCGCGTGGCCGGTGATCCCGGTGCACGAGGCCGTCGCCGCCGCGGTCGGTGAACCGGTCACAGTGGACACTCCCGAGGCGGAGCTGCGCCGGCTGGCGAAGCTCACCCACGTGCCGGTCGCCCCGGACCTCAGCCGGGGCGGGGTGCTGCTGGAGATGTACGAACGCCTGGTCGAGCAGCACACCACGACGCCCACGTTCTACACCGACTTCCCGACCGACGTCTCGCCGCTGACCCGGGCACACCGGGCCGACCCGCGGCTGGCCGAGCGCTGGGACCTGGTCGCGTTCGGGATGGAGCTGGGTACCGCGTACACCGAGCTGATCGACCCGGTCGAGCAGCGCCGGCGGCTCACCCGCCAGTCGCTGCGCGCGGCCGGCGGCGACCCCGAGGCCATGGAACTGGACGAGGACTTCCTGCACGCCCTGGAGTACTCCATGCCGCCCACCGGCGGGCTCGGGCTGGGCGTGGACCGGCTGGTCATGCTGCTGACCGGACGCACCATCCGGGAGACACTGCCGTTCCCGCTGGTCCGCCCGGCGGCGAATGGCGGCACACCCTCCTAATCCAGTTAAATCGCCCTTTAGGGCGGTATCTTCTACTGATGCGAGTCGTACGCGCCCTGCTCGGCGTGGTCGCCATCATCCTGGCCGTACCGCTGGCGGGCGCGGGTACCGCGCTGTGGCTGCTCGGCCGGCACGGTACGGGCCGGCTGGTACCCGGCCCCGCTGGACCGGGTGGACGCCAGCGGGTACGCAGTGGTGGTACCCGACGTGGACGACCTGCTGCGCCGCGACGCCTCGCTGCTGCGCGGTACCGGCGCCGAGGTGCGGGTCACGGTACGCGCCGCGTTCGTCGGGCTCGGTCCCCGGGCCGCGGTGGAGCGGTACCTGAGCGGCGTGCCGTACACCGTGCTGACCGGGGTACGGCCGGCGCTCGGCCGGCTGCCGGTCACCCTCGCGCGGGTCGGCGGGGGCAACCGGCCACCCGCCGAACCCGCCGTCGAGCCGTTCTGGGTGCTGGCGAGCGCCGCGGGTACCCTCTCGTGGCCTGCCGGCTGGGCCCGCGGCCAGCAGCTGGCCCTGGTGATCATGCGCGGGGACGCCGGTGCCGCCGGGCCGGTGCAGATCGCGGCGGCCGTACACCCGGCGGGGTTGGGTCTGCTGACCTGGGTTTCGCTGGTGGTCGGGGTGGCCGGCCTCGCGGCCGGGATCGCGCTGGTGCTGTGGCCGGTGCGGCGGCGGGAGATCGTGTTCGTGGTGGAGCCGGCCCAGGTGGGGGCGCTGGCGGCGCGGCTCGGGCTGCGCACGCCGCAGCTCG
>DATEJJ010000516.1:0-4318 GCA_035278125.1 Rugosimonospora sp. | reverse complement strand
CAACGTGATCGAGGTGTTCTTCATCCGGGGCACGCTGCACGGTTCGGCGACGCTGTTCGGCCTGATCGGCGCGGCCTGGATGGCGGGGATGGTGCCGGGCGCGTGGCTGCTGGCGCGGCGCCGGCTGTCCGACCCGGCGCTGGCGGTGGCGATGCTCGGCCTGGTCGGCGCGATCACCGTGGCCGGGCTGGCCGCCGCGGCGATGCCGCGGGCGGAGTGGCTGCTGCCGCTGTGGGTACTCGGCGGAGCGTGCAACGGCGGCGTGAACGTGGCGATCACGGTACAGCTGGGGCGGCGGGTACCGGAGGAGGCGCGGGGCCGGGCGTTCGCGATCTTCGCTGGTACCGTGCAGGGCGGCAACGCCATCGGGTACCTGCTGGGCGGCGTGCTGCTCGGGGTGGCCTCGCCGCGCCTGCTCTTCGCCGCCGCCGAGGCTACCGGCCTGCTGGTGGTGCTCGCGCTCGCGCTGCCGGTGGTACGCGCCGCGCGCCGGGAGCGTGAGCCAGCCCACTCGAACCGGGCGCGTACCGTCGGAGAGCATGAGCGAGCGCCAGCGGCCGAGGGTGGGGCACATCCAGTTCCTGAACTGCCTGCCGATCTACTGGGGGCTGATGCGCTCGGGCGCGCTGCTGGATCTTGACCTGTACAAGGACACGCCCGACGAACTCAGCACCGCCCTGGTCGAGGGGCGGCTGGACATCGGCCCGATCTCACTGGTCGAGTACCTGCGCCACGCGGACCGCCTGCTCCTGCTCCCCGACCTGGCGGTCGGTAGCGACGGGCCGGTGCTGTCCGTGAACGTGATCTCCACGCGGCCGCTGGACCAGCTGGACGGCGGCCGGGTCGCGCTCGGCTCGACCAGCCGTACCGGCGTGCTGCTCACCCGGATGCTGCTGGCGCAGCGGTACGGCGTCACCCCGGAGTACTTCCGCTGCCCGCCCGACGTCACCTCGATGCTCCTGGAGGCGGACGCGGCGGTGGTCATCGGCGACGTGGCCCTGCGCGCGCTGTACGAGGCGCCGCAGCGCGGCCTGATCGTGACCGACCTGGGGCAGGCGTGGCGGGAGTGGACCGGGCTGCCCATGGTCTTCGCCGTCTGGGCGGTCCGCCGCGAGTTCGCCGCCGCGCACCCGGGCCTGGTCAAGGACGTCCACGAGGCGTTCCTGCGCTCGCGCGACCTGTGCCTGTCCGAACTGGACGAGGCGGCCACGGCGGCGGCGCGCTGGGAGCCGTTCGACCCGGGTACCCTCGCGAACTACTTCCGGGCGCTGGACTTCTCGCTGGGCGAGCGGCAGGTCGCCGGCCTGCGCGAGTTCGCGCGCCGGGCCGCGGTGCTGGGTGAGGCGCCGGCCCTGCCGCCGGGCGGTCCCGCGTTCGTCGGGAGCTGACGGCCGGCTACAGGTCCGGCGTGTAGACGAGCTGGCGGGTCACAGAGGCGCAGATACCGGCGCCCACCTTGAGCCCGGTCACGCTGTCCGGCGCGGCGTACCGCATCATCACGACCAGCACCGAGCTGGGCAGGATGGCCAGGCAGTTCACGTGCCACAGGTTGTCCGCGAAGATGAACGTCCAACCGTTCTTGATCGACACCTGCGCGGCGAGCGAGGTGGGCAGGCCGTCGATGATTCCCCACCGGCCGCCGCCGGTCTTCTGGTCGGCGGGCTGGTCGTTCACGGTGCCGCGTACGTTGTGCATGGTCTGCAGCACCCAGCTGGTCCACTTCGTACCGGCGGCCTTGCCGCTGGCCACGCAGAGGCCGTACCGCACCGCGTCCGCGGGAGTCATCTGCGTCATGCTCCACCAGCCGGTCTTGATCGTCGTGTGCCGCAGCCCGCACATCGAGATCAGCCGCTGTACCACCACGTTGCCGCCGTCAATCTGGTAGTACTTCTGCGCCACGTCGTCGTTACTGTCCAGGATGGCCAGTTTGAGCTCGTTGAGCGTGGTGGTGCCGGTGTTCGGGTGGGTGCGCAGGTAGTCCGAGACGATCCACGCCTTGATCATCGACTCGGTGGTGTTGTGCCCGGTCTCGTCGTTGGCCGAGCCGGTGATTGTGCCGCTGCCCCGGTCCAGCAGTGCCCAGCCGAAGAACGCGGTCGACGTGTTGATCGATACCGGCGCGCTGTGCAGGGTGGGCGGCGGCGGGGCGGCCTGGGCGGCCAGGCGCAGGCCGACGCTGTCCGCGACCGGGGTGCCGGTGACCGTGGCCCGGGTACGTTTGCCCAGCTGGCTCAGTCCGGTGCGGGTGGCCGGCACGGCGAGCACCACGGCGCCGAGGGCGGCGACGAGCAGCATCAGCAGGACCAGGCGGGGACGCACGCAGGCACGTTACCTCATCGAGCCCAGAACCGGCTCAAAGCGCACTGTTACAGCCGATTACAGATGTGCTCGCTTGTTGTAACATCGGCGGTGTGTACGGCGCCGACCACCCGACCCCCGAGGGATCAGCTCTGCTCGATGAGGTTGCCGAGGCGGAGCAGGCCCTGCGGGACGCGGCCGCGCGTACCGTCCAGGGTGGCGGGCAGCCGCCGGAGGCGTACTTCGACGCGGTGATCGCGGCCGACCAGAAGATCGAACCGCGCGACTGGATGCCGGAGCGGTACCGGTCCGGGCTGGTCCGGCAGATCGCCCAGCACGCCCACTCCGAGATCATCGGCATGCAGCCCGAGGCGAACTGGATCAGCCGGGCGCCGACCCTGCGGCGCAAGGCCATCCTGCTGGCGAAGGTGCAGGACGAGGCGGGCCACGGGCTCTACCTGTACGCGGCGGCCGAGACCCTGGGGGTGGACCGCGCCACGCTGGTCGACCTGCTCCTGGACGGCCGGCAGAAGTATTCGTCGATCTTCAACTACCCGACGCTCACCTGGGCCGACGTGGGCGCCATCGGCTGGCTGGTGGACGGTGCCGCGATCGTCAACCAGGTGCCGCTGTGCCGCTGCTCGTACGGGCCGTACGCGCGCGCGATGATCCGCATCTGCAAGGAGGAGTCGTTCCACCAGCGGCAGGGCTTCGACCTCCTGCACACCCTCGCCCACGGTACCGCGGCGCAGCGCGCGATGGCGCAGGACGCGGTGGACCGCTGGTGGTACCCGTCACTGGCCATGTTCGGCCCGCCCGATGCCAACTCCGTCCACTCGGGACAGTCGCTGGCCTGGAAGGTCAAGCGGTTCTCCAACGACGAACTGCGGCAGAAGTTCGTGGACATGTGCGTGGCGCAGGTCGGGGTACTCGGGCTTCGGCTGCCCGATCCCGAACTGCGGTGGAACGCCGGGCGCGGCGCGTACGACTTCACCCAGCCGGACTACGACGAGCTGACCCGGGTCATCCGGGGCGACGGACCGTGCAACCGGCAGCGGATGGCACACCGGCGCCGGGCGCACGAGGACGGTGCGTGGGTACGCGAGGCGGCCGCCGCGTACGCCGCCAAGCACGCGAAGGAGGCGGTGCATGCCTGACTGGCCCCTGTGGGAGGTGTTCATCCGGCCGCGCCGGGGGCTGTCCCACACGCACGCCGGCAGCCTGCACGCGCCCGACGCGCAGCTGGCCCTGCGCAACGCGCGTGACGTGTACACGCGCCGCCAGGAGGGCGTGTCCATCTGGGTGGTACCGGCGGCGGCGATCACCGCGTCCAGCCCCGACGAGAAGGACGCCTTCTTCGATCCCGCCGCCGACAAGGTCTACCGCCACCCCACCTTCTACGACGTACCCGACGGGACGCCGCACCTGTGACCACAGTGGAGTACGTGCTCGGCCTGGCCGACGACGCGCTGGTCACGGCGCAGTCGCTGGCGGCGTGGTGCTCCCGGTCACCGGAGATGGAGGAGGACGTCGCGCTCGCCAACATCGCGCTCGACCAGCTCGGCGCGGCGCGGCTCCTGCTCACCTACGCCGGCGAGTTGGAGGGGCGGGGCCGGGACGAGGACGCGCTGGCCTACCAGCGCGGTGACAGCGAGTTCCGTAACGCGCTGCTGGTCGAGCTGCCCGAAGCGGACTTCGCCGAGCTGATCGCCAAGCTGCTGTTCCTGTCCGCGTACCAGCTCCCGCTCTACCGGCGGTTGTCCACAGAGGACGACGAGCGGCTGGCGGGCATCGCGGCCAAGACCGCCAAGGAGTCCGCGTACCACCTCGACCATAGTTCACTGTGGACGGTACGGCTGGGCGACGGTACGGACGAGTCGCGGCGGCGGATGCAGGCGGCGGTGGACGGGCTGTGGCCGTACACCCACGAGCTTTTCGAGCGCGAACCGCGTGCGGCCTGGCTGGCTACCGTGGAGCCCGTGCTGGCCGAGGCGACGCTGGCGCGGCCGGCCGACGGCTG
>DATEJJ010000515.1:0-5223 GCA_035278125.1 Rugosimonospora sp. | reverse complement strand
CCCGCTCGGCGAGGACGGCGACCGGAGCGTCGGGCGCGGCGCCCGCCTCCCGCAGTCGGGCCGCGACACCGCCGGCGGCGGCCCAGAGCTGCGCGTACGTGGTCACCGAGTCGCCGTCCTGGATCGCCGGCCGGGTCGGGTGGAGTCGTACCTGCCGCGCGATGCCGCTGACGACATCCCCTGCCACGCCGGTCACGTCGCGGTCCGTTCGAGCACCGCCATTGCGCTGGGCAGCTTCATAGCGGCCTGCTGCCAAGCTATGGAGGAAGGCCCGTCCAGGACCTCCGAGGACACCTCTTCGCCCCGGTGTGCCGGCAGGTCGTGCATGAACACGGCCGTGGGCCAGCATTTCATGAACGCCGTTTCGACGTGGAACGGCCGGAACAGCTCCCGCCACCGGTCGTCCGGCTTGGTGGTGCCGGTGGTCTGCCACCGCGTGGTATACACGACGTCGGTCACGGCCGGCCTGGCCTCCATGTCGTGCTCCTCGACGATGGTCGCGCCGGTGTCCCGCGCGGCGCGCCGGGCCGCCGCCAGCACGTCGCCGGGCAGCCCGTACCCGGGCGGGGTGAGGAACACCGCGACGCATCCGGGTATCCGGGCGAGCGCCGCGGCCAGCGCCGTCGCGGTGCTGTTGCCCTCGCCCACGTACAGCAGGTTGATCCCGTCCAGCCGGCCGAAGCGCAGCGTCAGCGTGGCGAGGTCGCTGATCGCCTGCGTCGGGTGCTCGTCGCGGGTCATCGCGTTGATGACGGGTGCCGCTCCCCCACCGGCCACGACGGCCAGGTCGCCGGTCGTGCCGTTGGTGCGGATCACCAGCAGGTCCAACATCCCACCGAGCACGGCGCCCGTGTCGGCCAGGGTTTCGCCGGTGTTGGTCTGCAGCTCTGTAGGCCCGTAGCCGACCGGCGTGCCGCCGAGGCGGATGCTGCCCACCGTGAAGGCGGTGCGGGTCCTCGTCGACGTCTGCGTGAACAGGATGCCCACCGCCGTGCCCGACAGCGGTGCCCCGTGGTCGGCCGGGTTGCGGCACAACTGGCACGAGCGGTCGACCAGGGCCCGCAGTTCCGCGGTGTCCAGGTCGGCGATCCGCAGCAGGCCGCGCCCGGTCGTCACCGGTCCTCCGCCAGGTCGAGGAACGTGCCGAGTGCGGCGCGTTCGGCTTCGGCCTCGACCGCGCCGAGCAGAGCCACGTCCAGCACCGCCATGCCGAAGGGGTTGCTCACCACCAGGCCCGCCGCCGGGCGGACCGCCGCGACCCGGTGCAGCAGGACGTCGCCGAGGGTGCCTGCGAGGCGCGGCCCGGCGCCAGGCACGTCGGGGGCGCCGATCGCGCGCTCGCGCATGAGCTGACCAAGTATCCGCCGCGGGTTGTCCGCGACGAGCTCCACGTCGTCGACGTAGACGGCTTCGGCACCGAGCAGCGCCTCGCGGCTCAGGTCGGCGAGCGAGACGTGGGCGACGAACGTGCCCGGGGACAGCCATTGCGCCCGCAGGTACGGCCGCGCCGAGGTGGTCACCGTGACGACCACGCGCGCGTCGCGTACCGCGTCCTCGGCGCTGCCCGCGAGCAGGATGTCCAACTCCGGGTGCCGGGCACGCATCCACTTCTCGAACGTCGCGGCCGCGGTCCGGTCGATGTCGTGGCACACGACCGCGCGCAGGTCCGGGAAGTGGCGCGCCATCGCGTCGACGTGGGCGCGGGCGAGGGTACCGGCACCGAGCAGGCTGACCGACTCCCAGGCCGCCGGCCCCAGCACCCGCAGGCTCACCACCGTGTACCCGGCGGTGCGCGCCGCGGACACCAGCCCGACCTCGGCCATCAGCCTGGGCCGGCCGGTCTCCGGGTGGAACAGGAAACCCAACCCGCCCGCGCGCTCCATCCCGTGCGCCGGGTTGGACACCGCGGCGTTGATCAGCTTGAGCCCGTACAGGTCGCTGGGTGACGGTGTGCTCCCGGCGCGTACGGCGCCGAGCATCGCGAGCGAGCGGCAGGACGCGCCGGCCGAGTTGGTCCAGGGCAGGTACCCCTCCGCCGGCAGCATCGTGTCTCCGTGTGCGTGCCGCGCCAGCGTCTCAGCCACCACCTCCGCTACGTCCACGCTCGCGAGGCAGGCACGGACCTGCGTGCGGTCAAGTACTCTCAGGCCTTGCACGGCTCCCTCCAATTCTTCGCTACGGTTGCGGTGGCCGCGGCTCGCCGGCCGGGTCCAGGTATCCGCCGAGCAGGTGCAGCAGCGCGCCGTCGGCGCCACCGGCGAGCGAAAGCGCCTGCGCGTCTCGCAGGTCACGCTCGGCCTGCGAACTGGCGAAGTACGCTCCGGCGCCGCGCATCTGCATGGCGTACCCGGCGGCCCGCTGCGCCAGCCGGGCAGCGCGCAGCTTCGCGATCGTGCTCTCCCGCAGGCAGTCTGCCCCGCAGGCCAGTCGCTGGAACGCGTGACCGGCGTAGTGCTCCACCAGATCCAGCTCGGCGTCCAGTTCGGACAGTCCATTTCGGACAGACTCGTGATCGAGCAGGCTGCGCCCCAGTACCTGGCGGTGCCCGAGGTGGCGCACCAGGTCCGCCAGTACCCGCCGCCCCCAGGCACAGAGGACGACCGACCAGAAGCACCGTTCCCGGGCGAAGGCGCGCGTCTGCGCGTGGTACCCGAGGCCCGGCTCGCCGAGCACGTGCGAGGCCGGAACGGCGACCTCTTCGAACGCGACTGCGCCGAACGCGCACGCGCGGTTGCCGAACTTCGCCGCGCAGTCCTGCTGCCTGACACCGGGCAGGTCGACGGGTACGGCGATGAGGGTCAGCCCGTCGATCCCGTCCCCGTCGCCGGTGCGGCACAGGGTCAGCACCACGTCCGCGTCGGAACCGTGCGTGATGAACGCCTTGCCCCCGTTGATCACCCAGTCGCCTCCCACCTGGCGACCGCTGGTACGGATCCCGGCGAGATCTGAGCCGCCGGCAGCTTCGGTGACCGCGATGGCGCCCACAGCGCGACCGGCCAGCACCGCCTTGAGGAGGCTGCCCGCCACCTCCGGCTGCGCCAGTTCGGCAAGCATCGGCGCGACGATCTCGGTCTGCACCAGCAGGCTCATGGCCACCGCGGTGGTAGGCAGCCGGCCCAGTTCCTGGGCCCAGACGTATGAGTAGCCCAGGTCGAGGCCGAGGCCGCCCCGGTCGGTGCCGATCGTCGTGCCCAGCAGGCCCTCGTCCGCGAGCGAGCTCAGCAGTTCACGCGTGGGCATCGCCGCGGCGGCGTCCCACTCGTCGACGTGTGGTGCGATGAGCCGGTCGATGGTGGCCCGCACCGCCAGCCGGTACAGCTCGTGCTCGCGGGTGAGTTTCACGGCTCGCTCCCGACGGCGGTACGGGCGGCCAGCACCCGGTCGATCTCGGTGCGCAGGTCGGCGAGGACCAAGTCGCGGGCAGTCTGCACGAAGAAGTGGCCGCCCGGGTAGGCGTACTGCCGCAGCGGCGTCGGCGACAGCGGCGCCCAGGCCCGCATGTCGGCCGGTGCGGCCATCTCGTCGTCGTGACCGGCGAAGGTGACCACCGGCGTCGGGTTGACCGGCTCGGCATGGTGCCGGTACCCGGCGTACATGTCGAGGTCCGCCCGTAGCGTGCCGAGCAGCATCTGCCGCCACTCGGGATCGGCGAGTACCTCGTCGAGGTGCGCGCCGCCCATCCGGGTCAGGTAGTCGACCAGGTCCGCTTCGGTCGCCGCCAGCACCTCGCCGTTCATCAGCGTCGGCGGCGGGTGTCCGGAGGCCGCGAGCAGGACCGGCGCCGGCATGCCCACGGCCGCCATCAGCCGGCAGACCTCGTAGGCGACGATCGCTCCCATGCTGTGGCCGAACAGGACGAGCGGGTACCGGGCCAGATCCTCCAGGCCGGCCACGATCGTTGCGGCCAGCTCGACGAGCCCCAGTGGCGGTGGCTCGCGGAAGCGGTCCTCGCGCCCCGGCGGCTGCACCGCGGCCACCCTGAGCCCCGGGAGTTCGTGCCGCCACCCGTTGTACACGCTGGCACCGGCGCCGGCATGCGGTACACAAAGGACAGTGCCGCGCGGCGCGGGCCGCCCGCGGCGCGGCGACACGATGCGGACCGGACCTGATGTCACGGCCGTCCCCCGTCCTCCGCGAGTTCCGCGAGGGCACCGGCGAGTGCCACCGCGTAGTGCGAGACCGTTCGTTCCGGCAGGCCCCAGCCGGTGACCGCGCACGCGAGGCCGCTGCCACCGGCGCCCACCTGCACCTCCAGGCTGCCGTCCCGTGACGGTGCCGACTGGGTCTCGCCGTCCAGCAGGGTCACGCTCTCATCGGCTACCGGATTGTTCTGCGTGTACCCCAGGCGGAGGGTGGCCGCCAGCGGGTGCGCCGGGCGCGGCCAGTCCCGCAGCAGCACCGGATCGTACCGTCGCAGGTACGCCAGCCAGTGGAACTGGTCGATCTGGCCGGCGACCAGGGCCCGTGCCGCCGCCTCGACGGTGGCCGCCGGCTCGCCGGGCGGCAGCACCAGCGGCACCAGGTCGGCGGTGTTCCCCACAACGTCGAAGAAGCTGCGGGTGCCCAGGCGCCGGCCGTGCTGCGCCCGCGCGATGGGCACCTGCTCCAGCCCGAAGACCCGCCGCGCCGCGAGCGCCATCGCCGCTACCATTCCCGCCTCGGTGCCGCCCGCGGCTTTCGGGATCGTCGCGCCGGCGACGGCCACCCTGCCGGGCCGCACCAGGTGCCCGACGCGGGACTGCGCGGCCCGCTCCGCGTCGTGGAACGCGCGGGCGTGCGCCAGGACGGCGGCGTCCGCGCCGCGCCACGACACCCAGTCGTCCATCGCGTCGAGATACGCGTCGAGCGCCGCGCCGTCCGGCGCCGGTGCTCCCGCGCCGCCCCGGTACAGCAGGTCGATCAGCTCGGCGCGCAGCGCGTCCACGCTCCACCCGTCGAACAGCACGTGCGACATGGACAACAGCAGCCGGTGAGCGCCGTCCGATTCGGCGAGCAGCACGGCCCGTCCGGCGGTTACGGCGTACGGGTCGGCCGGCCGACCCACGCCCTGCCGGATGCCGCGGGCGATCTGCGCGGCCTCGTCCGGTGTGTGCGCGGTCAGGTCGACGAGCTGCGCCTGCATGTCGTCGCCGGCGTCGACCAGGCGCGGCCCGCCCGGTGTGTCGACGGCCCGTACGCGCAGCAGCGGATGGCGCCGGGCGAGGTCCCGGACGGCCGCGAGCA
>DATEJJ010000514.1:0-4364 GCA_035278125.1 Rugosimonospora sp. | reverse complement strand
CATCGGTGCCGCGCCGTGGGCCCGGGACGCCGCCTCGACCCTGGCCCGGGCACCGATGGTGCGGCCGGGCAGCCGTACGTCGCCGCGGGCGAGCTGCGCCACGAACCAGGCCGGCAGGTACCCCTCGATCGGCAGGCCCGGATTGATCGCCAGCCACCACTCGTTGTTGGGCCACGCCTCGGCGAGGTCCTCGTACGCCACCTTGCGGGCGGAGCCGACGTGCTCGGCCAGGCAGCTGCGCATCGCCTGCGGCGAGGTGAACGCGAGCACGTGCGTACGCCCGCCGGTGGTCCAGGTGCCCCAGCCCATCGGGGCGATACCGGCCGCGGCGTCCGGGGACACCGGGAGCAGCAGCTCCACCCGAGCCAGGATCCGGAAGTACAGCTCCTGGTCGCCGGTGCGCAACGCGTCGCGCATCGCGGCCTCAGCCTCGCTCGCGGGCTCCCAGTCCGTCACTCGTTCACCTCACTGGCCCTGCCCCGTGAGACGCCACCGGCGCGACGCGGGCGTGCCCGAGCGAGCCGGTGACCTTGCTGAATATGATCACTGGCACCACCTCCCCGCGGACACGTGCTCGCGCACTTAACCTACAAGGCCGGCAGCCAGTTTCGCAGCCGGCAGGTGCGCCACTGCTGGCCCCCTGGAACTTGCCGATGCCGCTACTATCCGCCCGGACACGACTACTCCCGGTCGGAGGACCGATGCGTGGCGTCAGAGTACTCCCTCCCCGTCTCAACCCGCTTTTCGCCGCCCTCACAACGCTCCTCGGGGTGACCGTGCCGGCGGCCCTGGCGGCTCCCGTACCTGCTCACGCCGCTGGCGGCTGCCCGGCGGGCGTCCGTGTCCCGGCCGGGCAACGGATCACGGGCGTGCCGTGGGCCCAGGTGCGGTACCAGCCGGAGCGGCTGGCCGGCGTCGCGGACGGGAGCGGGGTGACGGTCGCGGTGATCGATTCCGGGGTGGACGCGGCCCACCCGCAACTGCGCCGCGCGGTGCTCAGGGGGCGGGACTTCCTGCCCGGCGGTACCGGTGGCGACGGGCGTACCGACTGCGTGGCGCACGGTACCGCGGTGGCCAGCATCATCGCGGCTGCTCCGGTGCCGGGTACCGGGTTCGCGGGGCTCGCTCCGGGGGCACGGATCCTCCCGATCCGGGTGACCGAGACCAGCGACACGGCTACCGGCGGGCGGGCCGGTACCGCGGCCGGGCTCGCCCAGGCGATCACCGCGGCGGTACGCGACGGTGCCCGGGTGCTGAACATCTCCATGGTGCTGTACCGCGACGATCCGCGGGTACGCCAGGCGGTGCGGGACGCGGTACGCGCCGGTGCCGTGGTGGTGGCCGCCGCCGGTAACGCGCACGACGCGGCGGCCGGCACGGATCCGGTGCCCTACCCGGCCGGGTACCCGGACGTGCTCGGGGTCGGCGCGGTCGACGAGAACGGCCAGCGGCTGGACGCCTCGCAGGTGGGGTCCTATGTGGACATCGTCGCGCCCGGCTCGGCGGTCACCGCGGCGGTACCGGCCGGCGGGCTGGGCTACTTCACCGGTACCAGCTTCGCCGTGCCGTTCGTGTCGGCGACCGCAGCCCTGCTGCTCTCCCGGTACCCGCGCCCCGCCGCAGAGTCCGACCTGAGCACGGTCAGGACGGTGACCGCCCGGATCACCGGCAGCGCGGATCCGGCGCCCGACTCCGTCCCCGGTACCAACTACGGCCACGGTGTCCTCAACCCCTATCGCGCTGTCGCCGAGGTACCCCCACCGCCGGGCCTGTCCGCCGCACCTCCCGCGCCAGGCACCGGCCGCCAGACGGTCGCCGCCGCGGACCGGCGAACCGGTGCGCTGAGGATGGCCGGCATGGCCGCGGGCGCCGCCGCCCTGGTGCTGGTGTTCACGGCGGTGCTGGCGCGGGGAAACAGGCGGCGCTGGCGGCCGGGACGGATGTGCGGGGAGACCGGGCCGGCTCGGGGGGATGGACCGGCCCGGTCAGCTCCTGCCGACGGGCGCGCCGTCAGGTGAACATGCTGGTATTGCGCTTTTCTGTCGCGTGGTAGTCCGCGGCCGACTCGTCCACCGCGAGCTTGATGTCGCGCAGCATCCCGGCCAGGTCCGCGGCCGCACGGCGCCAGGCGGCCTGCCGTGCGTCGTACGCCTGCCGCGCCTCGCCGTCCCACGTCGCCACCAGCGGTGCCGCGTCCCGCTCCAACTGGCCGAGCTGGCTGTCCAGCGCGCCCAGCGCCTGCTGGATGTCCGCACTCGCCTGGTGCAGCGCGGCGAAGTTCACGACCAGCGCGTCCCCGTTACCCATGGAAGCCTCCCGGTTCCTAGAGCGGCAGCGCGAGGCCGCCGCGGTGGGCACCGAGCCGGTCGGCCGCGGCGCCGTCGGACGTCTGGTACTGCCGGCCGGAGGTGCGGATGGCCGTCGCGGTCTCGCCCAGCGCCCGTTGCAGCGTCTGCTGGTCGGCCGCCCACGCCTGCTTCACCTGCTCGAAGGTGGTGCCGCCGCGCCCCACCCACTGCGTCTGGAGCACCTCCAGCTCGCCGAGCAGCCGCTTGAGCATGCCCTGCAGCTCCTCGTTCACGTGCTCGAACCTGGCCGCCGTCGAATCCATCACCGCGGCCTGTGCCTGCGTCGTCACCGTGCTCTCACCCCGTTTCGCGATCGCGATAACCCTCCGTTTCACACGCTCGCGCAGACCGTAGCGAGCGCGCGCGGCGCGTCGCTACCCTCAACTTCGATCTGTGGATAACTTCCGGCGAAAGGGGTGAACGGCTCAGCCCGCCGGAGCCCGGGCCGCCACCGGGTCCAGAACCCGGCCGGCCGGCAGCAGCGCCACCAGGTGCGCCGGTACCCGTACCGGCCGCACGCCGCCGTACCCGAGCAGGGGTAGCACGTCCACTGTGGACAGCGGGTGCCGCACGCCGAGGTCGGTCAGCAGGCACACGGTACCGGCGGGGGCGCCGGCCGAGGCGACCGCGGCCACCACCGCACCCTGCCCGGGCGGTACCAGGATCCGGTCGGCCACGCCGCCCCCACCGGTACGCACGGCGCCGGACGCGCCGGGCAGCGGTACCTCCACCGCGATCCGGGACGGCTCCCGCTCGCCGTCCACCCGGGCGCACACCCCGGTCTCCACTGTGGAGGTACGGGCCAGCACCGGCGTGCTGTCCGGCAGGCCGGCCACGGCACCGGGCAGCGGCGCCACCGGAGCCAGGCTGAACTCGCCCTGCGACATGGGCTCGGCCCGCACCTGGTGCAGGGCCGCCACCTCGGCCGGGTCGCTGAGCAGCAGATCCGCCTGTACCTGCGAGATGGGCGCCAGGCCGCCGGCCAGCACCACGGCGTACTGCCGCGCACCGCCCTGGGTGGCGACCACGACCACGCTGCCCACCCGCCGGTGCCGGACCGCCCGCGACGGCGCGCCGGCCGTACCGGGGAGCACCGGTGCCGCCAGGTCGGGACCGCGAGGTACCGCGTTGGCGAGCGCCGCCGCCACGCGTACCGGCACCTGCCCGCCCCAGCCGAAGGCGGCGCGTACCACCGCCGGGTCCGGGATCGCGAAGCGGTGCGCGTGCCAGATCAGGTGCAGCCCGCCGTCGGGCGTCTGCGCCAGCAGGCCGGTACCGCCCGCGAGCGGCTGCCCGCCACCCACCGCCGTACCGACGAACAGCAGCGACTCCGCCGCCGCACCCGGGCCGCCCAGCTGCGCCGAGCAGACTGTCCACGGTAGACCGACGAGCTGGTCCGCGCCGGGCAGCGAGTCGGGTGCGGCGGCGATGCCGAGCGGCCCACCGCGCGGTACCCCGGTCAGGGTGGCGCGCGAGACCGCGACGGTACGCGCCGGACCACCGGCCGAGCCGGCGATCAGCAGCGCCGAGGCGTAGTTGAGCACCGGGTGCAGCCGGCCGTCCAGGTACACGTAGCGGGCGCCGGACTCGCGCTCCACCAGCACGCTGCCCGGCTCGCGCCAGCCCGTACCGTCGCCCGGCACCAGGACGCCGTACACCGCGACACCGGCCAGCGCCAGCGCGGCGACCAGCACGCCGACCATGGTGGCACCGGCCGCCCGCCGGAACGGCGACTGCGCCGGATCCGTCTCGCGCATCACCACCGCGGCCACCACCCGCTGCACCATGAACTGGTACGAGTGCAGCTGGTCCTGCCGTGACGCCATCGGTCCTCCCCAGCACCGGCGTTCCCGCATACGATAGCGGCGATCCTGGGGAGGAGGATGCCCGTCGTGAAGCTCCCTTGTGGACGGATCGTCGCGGTACAGGCGGCTCTGGCGGCGCTCGCCACGGCGGCGGTCGCGGGTAAGGCGGCGGCCTGGACGGTGGCCGCGCCGGTCGCGGCCTGCCTGCTCG
>DATEJJ010000513.1:0-5734 GCA_035278125.1 Rugosimonospora sp. | reverse complement strand
TGGTGCGGGCGCTGCCGGGCGCGGCGGGGTGCGCGTACCCCCAAATGGCGGCCGACCTGGACGCCGCGCTGGCCGCGGCCCTGGCCCGCGCGGACCGGGGCGGTGCCCCGCGGTGACCCAGGACTCCCGGCGCGACGTGCGCAAGCCCACCACCATCGGTGCCCGTGTGCTGTCCGGGCCCATCATCGCGTACCGTCGTTGGGTGAGCCCGGCTCTGCCGGATCGGTGTCGGTTCTACCCGTCGTGCAGTGCGTACGCGCTGGAGGCGATCGCGACGCACGGCGCGCTTCGGGGAGTCCGCCTGGCGATCTGGCGGCTGCTGCGCTGCCATCCCTTCCATCCCGGCGGGTACGACCCGGTGCCACCGGCCAAGAAGTCGACGCAACTGGAGTCGCAACGTGCTTGAACCCTTTTACTGGGGCATCTCCTGGATCCTGCTGCGCTGGCACGATCTCTGGTCGGCGCTCGGCCTCACCGGGATGTTCCTCGGCACGAACTGGGACTGGGTTCTCGCGATCGTCTTCCTGGTGATCACGGTACGGGCGATCCTCTTCCCGGTCTACGTCAAGCAGATCAAGTCACAGCGCGCCATGCAGCGGCTGGCTCCAGAGATCAAGAAGCTGCAGGAGAAGCACAAGGGCGACCGTGAGTCGCTGCAGCGGGAAACCATGGAGCTCTACCGCAAGGAGGGCACCAACCCGCTGATGGGCTGCCTGCCCATGGTGATCCAGATCCCGGTGATGTGGTCGCTGTTCCACGTGCTGCGCCACCTCAACCCGAACCGGCACGAAGCCACCAAGAGGATCTACGGCTGGACCGTCGACCAGTTCGACGGCGCCGCGCACGCCAAGCTTCTCGGCGCGCCGATCGCGACCTCGTTCCGCTCCAGCGCGGAGCAGGTCAGCCAGCTGGGCGCGAACGGCACGACCGTCAAGGTCGTCGCCGGCATCCTGGTCGTCATCATGATCGTGACGACCTACATGACCAGCCGCCAGATGATCCTCAAGACCGGCTGGGCCGAGGACCCGACCCAGAAGATGGTGCAGCGGCTGATGCTGTACGGCATCCCGGTGTCGCTGCTCGTCTCGGGCTTCGCGTTCCCGATCGGTGTGGTGCTCTACTGGACCACCACGAACCTGTTCTCCCTCGGCCAGCAGTTCTGGGTGCTGCACAAGTACCCGCCGCCGCCGAACGCGAAGACCGGGACCTCGGACAAGTCGACCGCCGGTGGCAAGACGCCGGCGCGTACCCCGGCCGGCGCGAAGGCCGTCGCCGGCAAGAGCGCGCCGCGCCTCCGGGGCGGCCTGACCAGGAAGGCGCCGGAGCCGGTCGAGGCGAACGGGGTCGACGGCAGGGCCCTGGCGCCGAAGCCGGGTGCCAAGCCGGTGAACCCGAAGCGCACTCCGACCGGACGCCGTACCGCGGCCAAGCAGGCCGCCGCGAAGCAGGCTGCGACCAAGCAGACCAGCGCGAACGGGAACCAGCCGAGCGCGAACGGCAACCAGCAAGGTAGCACCAACGCCGCGAAGCGGACCTCGGGTTGACGCGACGCCCGCCTGGGGCCGGTGATTCCGGTCCGGGCGGGCCGGCGCTCCCCGCCCATATGACCGCCTCGTACCGGTGCTCAGCCCACCGGCATCCGGGGGATTCGTAGCTCATAGTGCGGAGATGACATCGTGACCGAAACGAGCACCACAGCCGCGACGCAGTCCGAGCCCGCCGAGGCGCAGGAGCCTCAGGAGGGGCAGCCGGCCACCGCGAACGAGGGCGAGCTGTTCCGGCAGAGCGAGATCGCCGCCGACTACGTCGAGGGACTGCTGGACATCCTCGACTACGACGGCGACATCGACGAGCTCGTGCAGAACGGCCGGCCGGTGGTCGAGGTCGTCGGTGGGCGGCTGTCCTCGCTGGTCGGCCAGCGTGGCGCGACCCTGGAGGCGCTGCAGGAGCTGACCCGGTTGGCGATCTTCCGGCAGACCGGGTCACCCAGCCGGCTGCTACTCGACGTGGGCGGGTACCGCGCCACCCGGCGCAAGGAGCTGGGCGCGATCGCGAAGAACGCCGCCGAGAAGGTGAAGGAGTACGGCGAGCCGGTGCGGTTGGAGCCGATGTCGGCGTTCGAGCGCAAGTGCGTCCACGACGTGATCAACGCGCTGCCCGGTGTGGAGAGCGAGTCGGAGGGCGTCGAGCCGAGCCGGCGGATCGTGGTACGCCCGACCGAGTAGTGCCTGTGCCAGCCGGAGACCAAGACCTTGCCGAGCCGCCCGAACCGGCGGCTCGGCTCGTCTTTGCCGACCACCTGCCGCTCGCCCGCCGGTACGCCGAGCTGCTCGCGACCGAGGGCGTGGTTCGCGGCCTGATCGGTCCGCGTGAGGCACCGCGGCTGTGGGAGCGGCATCTACTGAATTGCGCGGTACTCGGGGAAATCGTCCCGAACGGGTCTTCTGTCGTGGACGTCGGTTCTGGTGCTGGTTTGCCGGGTATCGTACTGGCCGTGGCTCGACCCGACCTTACGGTGACTCTGGTCGAGCCCATGGCACGGCGTACGGCCTTCCTGTCCGAGGCGGTCGAGGCGCTGGGGCTCGGCGCGCGGGTACCGGTGGTACGGGCCCGGGCCGAGGAGTACCCCGGTCCCCCGGCCGACGTGGTCACTGCCCGCGCGGTCGCGTCGCTCGACCGGCTGGCGAGCTGGTGCCTGCCGCTGGTACGCCCCGGTGGGCGGCTGCTCGCGTTGAAGGGCGAGTCCGCCGCTGAAGAGATCGCCGAGCACCGGGTGGCGATCACCCGGCTCGGTGGTGGTACACCGGTCATCCGCTACTGCGGTGCGGAGGTACTCGACCCGCCGACCACGGTCGTGGAGATCGTCCAGGAACGATCCGTCGCGCCGGCCGGCGGGAGGTCGCGAGCGCGGAGGCGGTGAATGGTCGAGGTGGGCGTCGGTTGGCCCGAAATCAGCGGGTACGACCGGAACTCCAGCGGTACGGCGGAGTGTACGCGGACGAACATCGGTGGCCTTGCCCGCCCGTCGGCCTTAGGCTGGCCGCGCACCGCTAGTACGGTTCAGTTGACACGAGCCGGAAGCATGGGCGGGGCACATCCATCCGAAGCGGGCGGGGATGACACGGTGCAGGACATTGGTGGGTACGACGACGTGAGCGCTAGCCGCATGCGCTGGGTCGCGAGTGCGGCAGTACCTGTGGGCTCGGGACCGCAGGGCGTGAACCAGGCAGAGCAGGACCACGACGGCTGGTCCGGTAGTGGTCAGCCGGTTCCCCATCCGCGGACAGGTACCGGTTTCGCGGTGGGACCGACCGTGGCGACGCCGGTCGTGCCAGGACCCTCGGCCGCCGTCGAGGCACCGGTAGAGCCAGTTGCGGCGGCTGTCGCTGATGTAGAGGTTTCACGTGAAACCGAAGATCCACCACTAGCACAGGAGGCGGAGCGCGC
Organism: Rugosimonospora sp.; assembly: GCA_035278125.1. GTDB lineage: Bacteria > Actinomycetota > Actinomycetes > Mycobacteriales > Micromonosporaceae > DATEJJ01. Next base: position 2,287 of record DATEJJ010000513.1, on the reverse strand, counting down.
CGTGCGGATCCTCAACCCGAGCGGGGAGATCACTATGCCCCGACCCGCTCACCGGCGGGTGATCTGCGTGGCCAACCAGAAGGGTGGCGTGGGCAAGACCACCACCGCCGTGAACATCGCGGTGGCCCTCGCGCTACACGGCAACCGGGTGCTCGTCGTCGACCTCGACCCGCAGGGCAACGCCTCCACCGGACTCAACGTGCCCCACCACGCCGGCGTACCCGACGTGTACGACTGCCTGATCGACGGTACCCCGCTGGCCGAGGTGACCCAGGGGGTCGACGGCATCCCGAACCTCTCGTGCGTACCGGCGACCATCGACCTGGCCGGTGCCGAGATCGAGCTGGTGTCCGTGGTCGCGCGGGAGTCCCGGCTCGCCCGTGCCATCCAGGCGTCCACCGCCGAGTACGACTACATCTTCATCGACTGCCCGCCGTCCCTCGGTCTGCTGACCGTGAACGCGTTGGTCGCCGCGCAGGAGGTGCTCATCCCGATCCAGTGCGAGTACTACGCACTGGAGGGCGTACAGGCCCTGACGAGCAACATCGCACTCGTCAAGTCGCACCTCAACCCGACGCTGGACATCTCCACCGTGCTGCTGACCATGTACGACCGTCGTACTCGACTCGCCGATCTGGTTGAGCAGGACGTACGCGCGCACTTCGGCGACAAGGTGCTCCAGGCCGTGATTCCGCGCAACGTCCGGGTATCCGAGGCGCCCAGCTACAGCCAGTCGGTGATGACCTACGATCCTGGCTCGCGGGGCGCGATCAGTTACTTCGAGGCGGCGCAGGAGATCGCCGAGCGCGGCGCTCGGGTCGGAGGAGCGGCATGAGTGAGCCCTTGCGCGAGCGGTCGTTCGGCAATGCCACACAGGCAGGCCGCTCACTGCCGGCATTCCGCGTGCTCACATGCGAGGAGGCGGCATGAGCAAGACCCGTGGTGGGCTCGGGAGGGGGCTGGGGGCTCTCATCCCGACCGGACCGGCGACCCCGCCGCCCGCTCCCCCGGCAGCCGCAGCCCCCGCCCCGGCACAGCCGATGCCGCCCGGCATGACCGCGCCCGCGGTCACCGTCGAGTCGCAGGACGGCGAGCTCGCGCCGGTACCGGGTGCGCGGTTCGCTGAGATCTCGGTCGAGTCGATCGTCCCGAACCCGAAGCAGCCGCGGCAGGTCTTCGACGACGAAGCGCTGGACGAGCTGAAAGCCTCGATCAACGAGGTGGGCTTCCTGCAGCCGATCGTGGTACGAGAGGTCGGCGGCCACAAGTACGAGCTCGTCATGGGTGAGCGCCGCTGGCGTGCCGCCCAGGCACTCGAGCGCGAGACGATCCCCGCGATCGTCCGGGATACCCGCGACGACGCCATGCTGCGCGACGCGCTGCTGGAGAACATCCATCGCGCCAACCTCAACCCGCTGGAAGAGGCGGCCGCGTACCAGCAGTTGCTGGAGGAGTTCGGCGCCACCCACGAGGAACTGGCTCGGCGGATCGGGCGCAGCCGTCCGCAGATCTCGAACACGATCCGGCTGCTGAACCTGCCGGCCCGGGTACAGCAGCGGGTCGCCGCCGGGGTGCTGTCGGCCGGTCACGCCCGCGCTCTGTTGAGTCTTGAGGACACGAGCGAGCAGGAGGCGCTCGCCACGCGGATCGTCGCCGAGGGTCTGTCCGTACGTGCGACCGAGGAACTGGTGACGCTCGCGGTGTCGGACGGCGCGAAGGCGAAGCCGTCGGCGCCTGCGCGCCGGGCCAAGCCGCACGCGCCGGCTCTGGCGGATCTTGCCGATCGGCTGTCCGATCGCTTCGACACTCGGGTCAAGGTCGACATTGGCCGGAGCAAGGGGAAGATCACGATCGAGTTCGCGACGGTTGATGATCTCGAGCGGATCGTGGGGATCATCGGGATGGAGAACCGGCCTTCGCGGGATTAACGCTGGGCTGGCTCCTTTGTGAATTTGAGGCCACCACGCTCTCCACGGATTCACCTCAGTTCCGTGGCGGGCGGTGGCCCTCGCTGCCGCCGGGCTCGCCGTCACTGTGGTCTTGGCCGCCCATGCGCGCCCCTGATGCCGCGCGTGGGCGGCTGGTTCGGCGTCGGGCCTTGGTTGGAGGCCCGCGTCGCGGCTGAGTGCCCCTGTGGCGACCCTGCTGGTAACCGTGGGGTCGTGCTAGCGGTGTCATCGCGTCGGCATTCGTCTGGGAGGCGTCGACTCCTGCCATGCCGTCTCGCCGGGTCAGTGCATGGACGTCGCGCGTGGGGATTACTAGCGGCGGACCTGCACGGCGATGG
>DATEJJ010000512.1:0-6521 GCA_035278125.1 Rugosimonospora sp. | reverse complement strand
CGTGCTGGGCGCGGGGCCGGTGCCGCCGTGGCCGCACCGCCGCATCCGCTGGCCGGACTTCTGGGTACCGTCGGATCCCGCCGACGCCGTCGACGCACTGCACGGCGCGTACGCGCGGGCCGGCGCGGGGCAGCGGGTCGAGGTCGGCTGCCGGGGTGGCGTCGGGCGCACCGGTACCGCGCTCGCCGCCCTGACCGTCTTGGATGGACTCGGCCCGGACGAGGCGGTGGCGTGGGTACGCCGGCACTACCACCACCGCGCGGTGGAGACGCCGTGGCAGCGGCGCTGGCTGCGGCGGCTCCAAACAAGCGCGCGATAGGTCCGTTTCCGCGGCATCCGTAGCCAACTATATTTATGATGGTGGATAGTAAACCCCGACCAAGGGAGGTTCACGTGCGCCATCCACGCTCGACCGCGCTCGGCTTCGTGGCCATCGCCACGCTGGCCGTGCCGGCTCTCCCCGCCGCGGCCAGCGCCGCCCCGGCGCCCCACCGCCTCACCACGCACGCGTGCGCGGCACCGTCCGCCGGGTACGCCGCGTGCTTCGCGGAGGTGGTCACCGGCACGGTCAGCGCCACGAACGCCGGCCCGCTGGCCGCCACCCCCACCGGGTTCGGCCCGGCCGACCTGCGCGGGGCGTACAACCTGACCGCCACCGGCAGCGCGACCCAGACCATCGCCATCGTCGACGCGCAGGACTCGCCGAACGCCGAGGCGGACCTGGCCACGTACCGCGCCAACTACGGGCTCCCCGCGTGCACCACCGCCAACGGCTGCTTCCGCAAGGTGGACCAGCGCGGCGGCACCAGCTACCCGGCGGTCGACGCCGGCTGGGCGCTGGAGATCTCGCTGGACGTGGACATGGCGTCGGCCATCTGCCCCGGCTGCCACATCCTGCTGGTCGAGGCGGACACCGCGTCGTTCGCGAACCTGGGTGCGGCGGTGGACCGGGCCGCGGCCCTGAACGCCAGCGTCATCAGCAACAGCTACGGCGGCAGTGAAGCGGCGGGGTCCGCAACCGGCAGCAGCGTCCACTACAACCACCCGGGCATCGCCATCACCGCGAGCACCGGGGACAGCGGGTTCGGTGTGGCCTTCCCGGCCACCGCGGCCACCGTCACCGCCGTCGGCGGTACCACGCTCAACTGGAACGGCACCACCCGTACCGAGACCGCGTGGAGCGGCGCCGGCAGCGGCTGCTCCAGCTTCTTCGCCCGCCCGGCCGGGCAGGCCAACGCGGGTACCGGGTGCAGCCGGCACGCCATCGCCGACGTGTCCGCCGTCGCCGACCCGGCCACCGGTGTCGCCGTGTTCGACAGCACCCCGCTCAGCGGGCAGTCGGGCTGGTTCCGGGTGGGCGGCACCAGCGTCTCGTCGCCGCTGATCGCGTCGGTGATCGCGCTGGCCGGCAACGCGTCGACCTACACCAACAGCTTCCCGTACTCGCACACCGCGTCGCTCAACGACGTGACGTCCGGGAGCAACGGCACCTGCACCACCCGCCAGTGGTGCAACGCCCGTGCCGGTTGGGACGGGCCGACCGGGTTGGGCACGCCCAACGGCACCGGCGCCTTCTGACGCGGATCAGTCCGCCGTGATGGCGAACATGTAGCAGCCGTAGGCGATGTTCCGGCTGTGTACCTGCACTACGCCCGGCGCGGCGAGGATCTCCGCGACGGCCGACTCGGGATCGCTGCCATCGTGCGTCCGGGTCGCGTCGTGGATCCAGCCGCGCCGGTCGTAGGCGCGCAGCACCTGCGGGCGCCCGTACCACTCCTTCGGGTAGGCGTGCGGGTCGGTGTACCCGGGGCAGGGTCGGGCGTGCGCGAAGACCGGGCCGATCTCGCGGTACGGGCCGGCCGCGGTCGCGGGTTCGAAGCCGAACAGGATCAGCTCCTCGCCCGCCGTGGCGTTGCGCAGGCAGCAGCGCAGCGGTTCGCCTGACCCGGCGGTCAGCCGCTCGACCGGGTTGCCCGACACGTCCAGGCCCGTACCGCGTACCCGCGCCAGCACGTCCCCGGGCAGCGCGTGGATGGTGAATGCCGTCATGCGTCCATGCTCCGCCGGCCGGCCCGGCCGCGCTGGCGGGAATCGGTCATCGCGCTGCGCGCAGCGGCTCGAACGCGGCGCGGAGTTCGGCGGCGAACAGCCCGGGCTGCTCCCACGCGGCGAAGTGGCCGCCCTTGTCGGCCTCGTGCCAGTAGATGAGGTTGTGGTAGCTGCGCTGCGCCCAGCTGCGCGGCGCGCGGTAGATCTCGCCGGGGAAGACGGTCACCGCGGCGGGCAGCGAGATGTCCACCGCGTTGAAGTTGTTGGCGTTGTTCTCCCGGTACAGCCGCGCCGCCGAGGTCGCCGTGTTGGTGAGCCAGTACAGCGAGATGTCGTCGAGCATCTCGTCCTTGGACAGCGCCCGCTCCGGCTCGCCGCCGCTGTCCGTCCAGCTGGCGAACTTGTCGTAGAACCACGCGGCCAGGCCGGCGGGCGAGTCGGTCAGCCCGTAGCCGAGCGTCTGCGGGCGGGTCACCATCATCGCGGAGTAACCCGAACTGTTCCGGTAGAACGCATCGAGCTGGTCGAACGCGTTCTGCTCCGATGTGGACAGTCCGGGCGGCGCCGGTTCGCCGTTGGCCAGCGCCCGCGCCACGTCCCCGGGTACGGTCGCGGGCATGTTGACGTGGATGCCCAGCAGCCCTGCGGGCGCCTGCCGGGCCATCGCGTCGGAGACCACCGCACCCCAGTCGCCGCCCTGCGCCACGTAGCGCGGGTAGCCCAGCCGGCCCATCAGCTCCGCCCAGGCGCGCGCGATGTGGTCGGGGTTCCAGCCACCGGCCTGCGGGCGCCCGGAGAAGCCGTAGCCGGGCATGGAGGGTATGACGACATCGAAGGCGTCCTCCGGCCGGCCGCCGTACGCGGTGGGATCGGTCAGCGGGCCGATGACCTTCAGCAGCTCCAGCACCGAGCCGGGCCAGCCGTGCGTGATGATCAGCGGCAGGGCGTCGGGATGGCTGGAGCGGATGTGCAGGAAGTGAATGTCCAGCCCGTCGATCCCGGTGACGAACTGCGGCAGGGCATTGAGCTGCGCCTCCACCCGGCGCCAGTCGTAGTCCGTACCCCAGTAGCGCACCAGCTCCTGGATCCGCGCCAGCGGTACCCCCTCGGACTGGTCCGGCGCCGTCTCGCGGTCCGGCCAGCGGGTCGCCGCCACCCGCTGACGGAGATCGACGAGGTCGGCCTCGGGGACATTGACGCGGAAGGGGTGGACAGCAGTTTCAGGCGACACGCGTACTCCTTCTCGTCGGTTGACACCGCGACTGTGACCGGCGGCCGGGTGAGCCCGGCCCACCCCGGCGGGATGACGCCGCGGAATCCCTTCAACCAGGGCGCGGACCGCCGATAGACGGGCGGAGGCAGAGCATCCCCGCACCGCGACGAGGAAGGGCGAGAGCCGGTGATCTCTCGTATCCTGACCTTGTTCCGCCCGGCCGCGGCTCTGGTCGGGCGGCTGCGGTACGCGCAGAAGTTCCTCGTGGCGGGGCTGGCGCTCGCCATCCCGCTGGGCGTGCTGGCATCGGCCTATGTGGACGGACAGCGCGGGCAGGTCGCGTTCAGCGCCAGGGAGCGGCAGGGCGTGGCGTACCTGGCGCCGCTCGACGCGCTCACCGGCGCCGTGGTGGCCGCCCGGCACCTCGCGGTCACCCAGCCGACGGCGGCGCCGCTGGACCTGACCCCGCACCTGGCCCGGGTGGACGCGGTGGACGCCCGGTACGGCGCCGCACTGGACGCGCAGGCGGACTGGCAGGACGCGCGCCAGCTGATCCTCGCCGCGCAGCAGTTCGGCGGTACCGCCGGCGACAGCTTCCGGATGTACAACAGCGCGACCGCCGCGCTGCTCGCCATGACCGTCCACATTGGAGACGAGTCGAACCTCACGCTCGACCCGGAGCTGGACAGCTACTACCTGATGGACACGCTGCAGTTCCGGCTGCCGGTGCTGCTGGACACCGCGGGGCGGGCGGTGGACCGGGCGGCGCTGGCGCGCCTGGCCCAGGACCCGGTCGGCGATCCGGCCGCCGGCGCATCCGCGGAGCTGGGCCTGGACAACGGCGTGCTGTCCAGCACCCGCGCGGTCCTCGCGCACGCCGCGACCACCGTCGTGGCCAACACGCAGGATCTCCTGGTACGCACGCGCGCCCGCGCCGACTTCCTGCGGCTGGACGCGGCGGTACGCGCGCTGTGCGACGTACTCGGCGCGGCCGGGCCGGGCGGCTCCGCCGCGGTACCACCGGATGCGGCGGACCGTACCCGGGCCGCGGCCGGCGCCTTCGCCACGGACGCCGCGGCGGGGCTGGACAGCCTGCTGCGCGCGCGGATCGACCGGCTGTCCGCGCGGGCGCTGCGGGTCGAGGCGGTCGCCGCGTTCGGCGCGGCGCTGGCGCTGTACGTGTTCGCCGGCTTCTACCTGTCGGTGGTGCCGCCGATCCGGCGCCTCGTGGCGACGCTGCACGCGGTGGCGGCCGGCGACCTGCGCCGGCGGGTCGAGGTGGGCACGCGCGACGAGCTGAGCTTCGTGGCCCGTACCCTCAACGACACGGTGGCGCAGACCGGCCTGGCCCGGGACCGGCTGGCCGCCCAGGCCACCCGGGACACGCTGACCGGGCTGCCCAACCGGGCGATGGCGCTGGACCAGCTGCACACGGCGCTGGCCCGGCGGGAGCGCGACGGCGGCGTGATGGCGGTGCTGTTCATCGACCTCGATCGGTTCAAAATTATCAACGATTCGCTCGGGCACGAGGCCGGGGACGAGGTGCTGCGTACCATCGCGGCCCGGCTGACCCAGGGCGCCCGGGCCACGGACACGGTCGCCCGGCTGTCCGGCGACGAGTTCGTGATGATCAGCGAGGGCCTGACCCGTCCCGCCGACGCGGTACGCCTGGGCGAGCGCATCGTCACCGAGCTGAGCCGCCCGGTACGCGTGCTGCGCGGGCGCGAGGTGGGCGTCGGCGCGAGCGTGGGCATCGCGTACACGCACCGGGGTACCACGACCACGGCGGAGCAGCTGCTGCGCGACGCGGACCTGGCGATGTACCGGGCCAAGCAGCGCGGGCGCGGCCTGGTGGAGATCTTCGACGACCGGCTCCGGGTGGCCGCCGAGCACCGGGTCGAGGTGGAGGACGAGCTGCGCCACGGCCTGGACGCGGGCCAGCTGCGGGTGCACTACCAGCCCATCGTGGCGGCCGCGGACGGCACCGTCACCGGGTTCGAGGCACTGGCCCGGTGGCAGCACCCGGAGCACGGGCTGCTCGGCCCGGACCGCTTCATCGAGGTGGCCGAGGAGAGCGGGCTGATCGTGCCGCTGGGCGCGGCGGTGCTGGAGGAGGCGTGCCGGCAGGTGGCGTACTGGCGCGCGCACCGGCCGGGTGGGCACCGGCTGAGCATGTCGGTCAACGTGTCGGCGCGGCAGTTCAGCCTGCCCTCGTTCGTACCGACGGTGGCGCAGGTGCTCGCCGACACCGGCCTGGAGCCGGACGCGCTCTGGCTGGAGATCACCGAGACGAGCCTGATGGCGGACGAGGCGGTGGCGCGTACCACGCTGGCCGCGGTACGCGCGCTCGGCGTGCACCTGGCCATCGACGACTTCGGTACCGGGTACTCGCCGCTGACGTACCTGCGCCGGTTCCCGGTGGAGGCGCTGAAGATCGACCGTAGCTTCGTCTCCGGTATCGGCCGGGACCGTGAGGACGAGGCGATCGTGACCATGGTGCTGGCCCTGGCCCGCTCGCTCGACCTGCGCACCGTCGCGGAGGGCGTGGAGACCGCCGGGCAGCGGGAGTGGCTGTGCCGGCTCGGCTGCACCGCGCTGCAGGGGTACCACCTGGGCCGCCCGGTACCCGCCGAGCGCGCCTTCGCCTCCCGGGCGCTGCACCACGCCGCCTGAGCGCCGGGCGGCGGATACGCTGGGCCGCGTGCGTACGTCGATGGCCGAGGCCGCCACCCGCCTGCTGGACCTGCTGGACACCGGTGACCGCGCGGCCGCGCAGTACGGGTTCGCCGACGACAAGGCGCGCCGGTGGATCGAGTACCGGCCGGAGGCCCGCCCGGGCCTGTGCCTCGCCCAGGTACCGGTGGCCGCTCGCAAGGCCGCGCACCAACTGCTCGCCACCGCGCTCAGCCCGCACGCGTACGCCCAGGCGATGGCGGTCGTCGGGCTGGAGGAGGTGCTGGACCGGGCCGAGGGCGGGCGGCGCGGGCGGCACAGCGGGGACTACTGGATCAGCGTCTTCGGCGACCCGGCCGGCGAGCGCTGGGGCTGGCGGTTCGAGGGGCACCACCTGTCCGTGTCGCTGACCGTGGACGGTGCCGAGGTGTACCCGAGCCCGCTGTTCCTGGGCGCCAACCCGGCCACCGTGCGGTACGCCGGCCACCCGGTGCTGCGCCCGCTGGCGCTGGAGGAGGAGGTGGCCCGGGCGCTGCTCGACGCGCTGCGCCCGGCGCAGCGGGAGCGGGCGGTGCTCCCCGGCCCG
>DATEJJ010000511.1:0-2747 GCA_035278125.1 Rugosimonospora sp. | reverse complement strand
GGCGGTGCCGGCGGCCGTGGCGACCAGCGACACCGCCGTGGCGACCGCCAGGACGGCGGCGGCCGGGTGTGCCCGGCGCGGTTGGTGAGTAGTCATGGGACCCACCCTGCCGGAGGGCACATAACCTCAACATAAATATCTAGATGTTTCTCCGTGTGGCGGGCGGGCGAGCGCGGGGAGCGCGGCGGTTTGGGACCGCACGGCCGACCGCCGCAACCGGCGGCCCGTGGCACCGGGGAGCGCTCCCATACGCGCGCGTCACGGTGTACCGGTGCCGCTACAGAAAATCACGCCGAGGGCGGCGACCCCGCCGACCGGTCATACCCCTATCGTGTACCGTCAGCCGCCGGCCACGGGTTGCCGGCCCGGACGCACGTGGAGGCCGCAGGGGTGACCGGCGAATCACCGAACGAACAGCCGACTCAGCAACTGCCAGTCGTCCGGGCGAGACACGCCCACGTGCCTCGCGACCGGCGGGCAGTACAGGCACTGGTCGTGCTCTCGGCCGTATCCGTCGTCGCCGCGCTCGTGGCGTATCTCGCCGTGAACATGAACGGATTCGGTCCACGCGCGATGGCGCCGCCGATCATACCCTCGCTCAACCCGACAACGGCCGCACCGCTACCGAGCGCATCCGCCCAACCGGTCGGTGGCGGCGACTTCCTGCCCCCGCAGCCGCAACCGGTCAACCCCGCGCCGGCGGGACCGGCGGCGCCCCCGGGCGGATCGCCCACACCCGGCCCACCGCCGGGCAGCACGGCACCCGCGGTGACTCTCACCCAACGCGACGTCATGCCGGTCGTCGACCTGACCCAGGCCGGTACCCTCGACTGGATGCACTTCGGGCGCGGCACGGCCGGTCCGCCCGGCACCGACCGCAAGCGCGACGGGTCCGGCGACATCGCGGATGCCGGCGGTACCGGCGCACGTGGTTGGTACGGCACGAACCCGCAACGGTTCCGCTGGAATGACGGGTGGCCGACCGGGCGCGAGGACGGCACCCCGACCGGTGTGTACGTGTGCGGTGTCGGTGGTGGTTTCATGGTGACCGTCAACGCCGGCCCCACCACCCGCACGCTACGGCTGTACGCCGGGCTGTGGCGGGCCCGCGGGCAGTTGACCGTCTCGCTGTCCAGCGGTCCCGCGCTCGCCACCGCGTACCTGGAGAACCGGAACACCAACGGGACGGCCGAATTCACCGTCACCTTCCAGGCTCCCGCGGGCAGCCAGCTCGTCCTGCGCTGGTACGCGATCGCCAGCTACGACCGCCAGTGCGGCAACGTGGACCTGCAGGCAGTCACGCTGGGCTGACCCGGTACGGCTAGGGTTTGCCTCATGACTGACCTCGGCGACTTCGCGCGACTGGTACCGGCCGAGCACGGATTGTGCGTGGTGTCGACGCTGCGCGCGGACGGCACCATCCAGTCCTCGGTGGTGAACGCGGGCGTCCTCCAGCACCCGGCGACCGGCCGGCAGGTGGTCGGTGTGGTCGCCGGCGGCGGCAGCCGCAAGCTGACCAACCTGCGCCGCCGGCCCCGGGCCACCGTCGTGGTACGCACCGGTGGCCAGTGGGTGGCGGCCGAGGGCCCGGTCCAGTTGATCGGTCCGGACGATCCGGCGCCCGGGTTCGACGCGGAGGGGCTCCGGCTGCTCCTGCGCGCGGTGTTCACCGCCGCGGGCGGTACCCACGACGACTGGTCGACGTACGACCGGGTGATGGCCGAGGAGCGGCGTACCGCGGTGCTTGTCGATCCCGACCGGGTGTACTCGAACGGCTGACGCTACTCGGGGCGCCACAGGCGGTGGTGGGTGGCGAGTATCGCCTCCGCGCTGCGGGTGACGTCGGCGGCCGTGGTGGACCAGTTCGAGGCCGACCAGCGCATGACCGCCTGTCCGTGCCAGGTGGAGCCGCCGGCCCAGCAGGTGCCTTCCCGCTGTACCGCGGCCAGCACCGCGCGGGTGTGGTCGTCGCTGTCGCCGAACCGGACGAGCACCTGGTTGAGGACGACCTCGTTGAGGACGGCGACACCCGGCTGCGCGGCGACCAGTCCGGCGAACCGGGCCGCGTGCGTGCAGCACCGCTCGACCAGTTCGGCGACTCCCTGGCGGCCCAGGCTGCGCAGCGCCGCCCAGGTCGCGATGCCACGGGCCCGGCGGGACGCCTCCGGTACCCAGTCCATGCCGTCGCGGGACTGCTGCGGGCCGCCGCCGCGTACGTAGTAGCTGGCGGTGCTCGCGTACGCGTCCCGGTGACTGTCCGGGTGCGCGGTGATGGCGTACCCGCAGTCGTACGGGACGTTGAGCCACTTGTGCCCGTCCACCGCCCAGGAATCGGCGGCGGCAACGCCCTCGGTCAGGTGGCGACGGTCCGGTGCCGCCTGCGCCCACAGGCCGAAGGCGCCATCGACGTGCAGCCACGCGCCGTGGGTACGGGTCAGCGCGGCGATCTCGGGCAACGGGTCGAACGCGCCGCTGTTCACGTTGCCCGCCTGCGCGCACACGATCACCGGTCCGGCAAGCCCGCGCAGTACCCTCGCCAACTCCTGCGGCCGCATGCGTCCCTCGCCGTCGGCGTCGACCACGATGCTCGGCGCGCCGAGGCCGATCGCCCGCAGCGCGGCGTCGACGGTGGCGTGCCGCTGCGCACCGACCACGGTGTGCAGCGGCGGGGCGCCGGGAAGGCCGCGGGCCGCCACGTCCCAACCGCGCGCGGCCAGCACGTGGTGGCGCGCGACCGTGAGGCATGT
>DATEJJ010000510.1:0-5645 GCA_035278125.1 Rugosimonospora sp. | reverse complement strand
CGCGATCCGGCCGGTACCGGGCTGGGGCTGTACCTGGCCCGCCGCCTGGCCGCCCGCTGCGGCGCGGCGCTGGAGCTGCGCGAGAGCAGCCCGGCGGGCAGCACCTTCACCGTCCACCTGCGCACCGGGGAGGCGGAGCCGGGGTCCGGCGCCGAGCACACCCCGGGCGTCGCCGCGGACCCGCGGTAGCGCGGCGGCCAGGGAGGGCGCATGGCGACCGTACTCGTCGTGGACGACCGGGCGACCAACCGGGAGTTCGCCCGCGCCACCCTGGACCTCGGCGGCCACCTGGTGCTGGAGGCGGTCGGCGGGCGGGAGGGGCTGGCCGTGGCCCGCGAGCGCCACCCGGACGTGGTACTCGCGGACGTGCTCATGCCGGGCATGGACGGGTACGAGTTCGCCCTGCACCTGCGCGGCAGCGCGGAGACCGGTGACATCCCGGTCCTGTTGTACAGCGCCAACTACCGGCCGGACGAGGCGGGACCGCTGGCCGAGGCGTACGGCGTGACCCGGGTGCTGGCCAAGTCCGGCGACCCGGGGGAGCTGCTCGCCGCGGTTGAGGCGGCCCTGCACGACCGGCCGGTACCGCCGCGCGAGCGGTGCGGGACGGAGCTGGTGTCCCGGCACCTGAAGGCGGTGAACGCGAAGCTGCTGGAGAAGGTGCACGCACTGGACGAGAGCGAGGCGCGCTTCGCCACCATCGCCGAGCTGTCCCCGATCGGCATCGTGGTGGGCGACCTGGACATGCTGGCCCGGTACGTCAACCCGCGGTTGGGCCAGATCACCGGCTGCACCGCGGACGACCTGCTCGGTACCGGCTGGCTGCGCTGCGTACCCGCGGACGAGCGCACCGCCGTGGCCGCGACCGTACCCGCGCCCGGCGCCGGGATCCGTTGCCACGGCAGGATCGAGCTGCCCGGCGGTACCCGCTGGTTGAATGTCCACATCGGACAGTTGAGCGACAGCGAGCAGCGCCCGGTCGGCTTCGTCGCGACGGTGGACGACGTCACGCCGATGATCGAGGCGGAGGAGCGCCGGCACGCCGCGGAGCGGGAACGCGAGGAGCGCGAGCGCCGGCGGATGGTCGAGCGCTTCGACAGCCTAGCCCGGCTGTGCGGCGGCGTCGCGCACGACTTCAACAACCTGCTCAACATCATCATGTCGTTCACCGACTTCGCCGCGGAGTCGGTCGGCGCCGCCGCCGGCATGCTGCTCAGCCCGGCCGAGGCCAAGGCCATCCGGGACGACCTGGAGCAGGTGGGGCACGCGAGCCGGCGGGCCGCCCACCTGACTCACCAGCTGCTCACCTTCGGCGGCCGGGAGATCGTGCAGCCCACCGTGATCAGCGTCAACGCGCTGGTCGAGGAGGTCTGCGGGACGATCGCGGATACCCTCGGCCGGCACGTCACCGTCGCCGCCGAACTGGACCCGGACCTGCGCGACACCAAGGCGGACGCGGCGCAGCTGAGCCAGGTGCTGGTCAACCTGGCGGACAACGCCCGCGAGGCGATGCCCGAGGGCGGGCGGCTGCGCTGGCGTACGGGCAACGTCACGTCGACCGGGGACCGGGTGCCGCCGGGCGAGTACGTGCACATCGCCGTCATCGACGACGGTGTCGGGATGCCGCCCGAGGTGGTGGAGCACGCGATCGAGCCGTTCTTCACCACCAAGCCCAAGGGCCAGGGGACCGGGCTGGGGCTGGCCACCGCGTACGGTGTGGTCCGCCAGGCGGGCGGGCACCTGTCCCTGGAGTCGCAGCCGGGGCGGGGTACCACGGTGCACATCTACCTGCCCGCGACGGACGAGGCGCGGCGCGGCACCGACCCGCAGTCGACGGCACACCCGGCCACCGGCCAGACCATCCTGATCGCGGAGGACGAGGACGGCATGCGCGAGGTGGCCTGCCGGATCGTCAGCAACGCGGGGTACCGGGTGCTGTCCGCGAGCGACGGCGAGGAGGCGCTGGCCGTGCTGGACCGGCACGGGCCGGTGGACGCGCTGCTCACCGACGTGGTGATGCCGCGGATGAACGGGCCGGAACTGGTCCGCGCGCTGCACCAGCGGTTCCCGCACCTGCCGGTGCTGTACATGTCCGGCTTCGCCGCGCCGCTGATGACGGCGCAGGGGGTGCCGGAGCCGGGCGCGGCGGTGCTCGGCAAGCCGTTCACCAAGGCGCAGCTGCTGGAGGCGCTGCGCGCCACGCTGGCGCGCCACCCGGAGGCCGCCGCCCATCCCTAGCGCGGGAGGTCAGCAGGCGCCGCCACCGCGGAGCGTGCCGGTGATCTCGGGCGCGGTGTCACCGTCGCCGGCGGTGTAGCTGATGCTGTACCGCGTGCTGTGCGGCGCCTCCTCCAGGTACCCGTCGGCGACCAGGGCGTCGATGCTGGCCGCGTACCGGGGCGGGGCGTACTCGGTCGAGTAGTACGCGTCGCTGGCCACCCGTACGTTGCGGATCTCCGACTGGCAGGCGATCCGCGTCTCGTACCCGGCCAGCCCATGCGCTCCGGCGAAGCCGGCGGCGAACAGCATGCCGATCGCGATCAGCCCGGTCAGCAGGCCGGTCATGGTGGCGCCGCGATCGGCGCGGCCGGCGGTTACGGAGCGCATCCGCTCCTCCTCTCCCCAGGTCAGGGCGCAACGCTAACCTGCGGGAAGCGGTCCTTCTGCCGGGTGGCGGGAGCGGATCCGACTACTGAAAGTAGTGGAGCCTCGCCGAACGGCCGGTGCCGCCCGGCCGCCCGGGCCAATCCGGCGAAACCGCTCATCGGGGGCGGCACAGGTACTTCACACAACGTCCACGCGACAACCGTCGGGGGCGCACAACCCGCTTGTAGCGTCCCGGGCATGCGGGTCACGATGATCCTCCCGGCGTTGACCGAGGCGACGAGTCCGTTCTTCCGCCCCATCAAGTACTCCCTCTTCCCGCCACTCGGGCTGGCCACCCTGGCCGGGTACCTGCGCCCGGACGACGAGGTGCGCATCTGGGACGAGCACGTGGAGCGGCTGCGGCTGGAGGACGACCGGCCGGACCTGGTGGTCATCCAGCCGTACATCACCTCGGCGCGGCGGGCGTACGAGCTGGCGGACGGGTACCGGGCGCGCGGGGTACCCGTGGCCATGGGCGGGCTGCACGTGACCTCGCTGCCAGAGGAGGCGGCGCGGCACGCGGACACCGTGTTCACCGGTCCGGGCGAGGACACCTGGCCGGTGTTCCTGGACGACTTCCGGCGCGGCGAGGCGCGGTCCCGGTACGACTCGACCCGCCGTACCCTGGCCGGGCTGCCGCCGGTACGCCGGGATCTGATCGCGCGCCACCGGTACCTGGTGCCCAACTCGATCGTCGTGTCCCGGGGCTGCCCGCACCACTGCGACTTCTGCTACAAGGACGCTTTCTTCACCGGTGGGCGCTCGTTCTACACGCAGGCGGTGGACGCGGCGCTGGCCGAGATCGACCGGCTGCCCGGCCGCCACCTGTACTTCCTCGACGACCACCTGCTGGGCAACCGGCGCTTCGCCGAGGCGCTGTTCGCCGGCATGCGCGGCATGGGTCGGGTGTGGCAGGCGGCCGGTACCGTCGACTCGGTGCTCGCCCCGGGGCTGCTGGAGCAGGCGGTGGCCGCCGGGCTCCGGAGCCTGTTCGTGGGCTTCGAGACGGTCAACGGCGCCAACCTGGCGGAGCAGCGCAAGCGGCAGAACATCGGCCGGGACTACGCGCGGGTGGTACGCCGGCTGCACGACGCGGGCGTGATGGTCAACGCGAGCTTCGTGTTCGGCATGGACGGCGACGGGCCGGACGTGTTCGACCGCACGGTGGAGTGGGCCGTGGGGCGGGGCGTGGAGACGGCCACCTTCCACATCATGACCCCGTACCCGGGCACCGGCCTGTACCGGCGGATGCGCGCGCAGGGGCGGATGCTGCACGACGACTGGGACCGGTACGACACCCGGCACGTCGTGTACCGGCCCGTGGGCCTGACGCCGGACCAGCTGACCGACGGGTACTGGCGGGCGTACCGGGACTTCTACCGGTGGTCGGCGATCTGGCGGGGCGCGGCCACCCATCCGGTGCGCCGGGACCGGCTGCGCCACCTGGGCTACGCGGGCGGCTGGAAGAAGTTCGAGCCGCTGTGGGACCTGCTGATCCGTACCGGCCGGGTGACCCGCGCGCTGCCGGTGCTGGAGGCGCTGCTCGGCAGCTTCGGCGCCCGACCGTCCACAGTCGACACTGCGGGCGTCCCTCGAACGGGTGACGTCGGCGGTGCTGGGCTGGAGGCTGCACCCGGCCCGGTACCGGATCCCGCGCCGGCGGTCGCGGCCGGGCGTCGCGGCGGTGACCAGCCCGCCTGGTGATCGTTTCAATAATTCACCTATAGCGATTCCTGGATGCAACGACTGTTCGGCCGGTACATGCGGGCCGATCGTCGTCCCGGATCAGCCAGCGCCCCGCGCCCTCCGGGGGGTAGCCTCACGACGGCGGAAGGTAACACCGCTCCCCGCGGGCCGGTGCGGGAGCGGCGACTTCGGCAGCTCGACACCAAAGGGTCCCAGGACAATATGATGCTCGACAGTGAGGATTGCCTCCGGCACGTGATGGCAGTCCGTGGAGTGATCGGCGCCAGCCTCGTGGAGTACCCCACCGGCATGACGGTCCGGTCCGCGGGTACCGCCCTCGGCGCCGACCCGCAGCTGACCGCGGCCGGCGTGACCGGCCTGGTCCGCGCATCGCTCGCCACCGCCGCACTGGCCACCGTGGGCCAGCCCGGTCGCGTGGAGGACATCGTGCTCACCGCCGGAAACGGGTACCACCTGGTGCACGTGGTCACCGGTGCGGCCGGTGACCGGCTGGTGCTCTACGCCTGGCTGGACCGGTTGCTCGGCAACCTGGCGATGGCGCGGCTGCAACTGTCCGCGTGCGCCCGCGAACTCGTCGCCGGCTGACCGGGGGCCGCCCCCGTGCTCGATTCGGCCCTCCGCGGCGTGCTCGAACCCTGGTGCGCGATGGGTGCGACCGGCGCGCTGCGGGTACTCGACCCGCCCGGCGGGACGCTGTACCTCAGCCAGGGCCGGATCGTGTACGCCGAGTGCCCGACGGCCTGCGGCGCGGACCGGCTGCTGACCGCGTCCGGCCAGGTGGGCGCGGATGCGTGGCGGGCCGCCCGCACCCTGGCCCGGGCCGGGCGCTCGCTGGCCGAGGTGCTGCTGGAGCAGGGCCTGCTGGCCCCGGTGGAGCTGGAGTCCGCGGTGCTGTGCGCGCTGCACAGCGCGGCGTACTTCCTGCTGCACGCCGAGGCCGCCGTGCACGTCGAGGCGGTGCACTTCGAGGTGGACGTGCGGCACGCCTTCGGCTCGGTGGTGGAGGTGGAGCTGCGTACCGCGTGCGACGAGGCGGACCGCCGCCGCGACGCCCTGGCCGAGGCGTGGCCGGACTCCACAATGGACATATCGGCGGTGCTGCCGGTACGCCGCCTGCCCGGCCACCTGGTCGCGCTGACCGGGCTGCAGTGGGAGGTGGTGGCCAACGCCGACCGCCGGCGTACGCCGGTGGACCTGGCCCGCGTACTCGGCCGGGACACCTTCGCGATGCTGCTGGAGGTACGCCGGATGGCGCGTGCCGGGCTGGTGGAGCCGGGGCGCCCGGCACCGCC
>DATEJJ010000509.1:0-4177 GCA_035278125.1 Rugosimonospora sp. | reverse complement strand
TGGCCCGGGCGGCCGGAGCCGGCGGCGGTACGGTCGTCCACGCCCGCCACCACCAGGCGGGAGCCGCCGCGCTCCACCACGAGGTGCCGGTTGTGCAGCGCCTCCCAGCCCAGCTCGCGCATGAAGTCCAGCCAGCCCTCCGCCTCGCCGAAGTACTCGTGGTTGCCGGTCACGTACCCGCGGGCGAGCCGGGCCCGCACCTCGCCCAGCGGCGCCACCTGCGGCCGGCGCCTGGCCAGCGGCCCGTCCGCGAGGTCGCCGGTGTGGCAGACGATGTCCGCGTCCAGTTCGTTGACCGCCGCCACCACGCGGGCGGACCAGCGGGCCCGGTTGATCGGGCCGTAGTGCGTGTCGGTGAGCAGTACCACCGTCACCCCGTCGAGGCCCGCACCGAGCCGCGGGACGGTCACGTCCACCCGGCGTACCCGGGGCACGCGCATCGCCTCGGCGTACCCCCAGATGAGCAGGACCACCGACACGGCCGCGGTGGCCGTGGCCACGGTGCGCGACCGCGCCGGGTCGGCCACACCCCCGGCGGCCAGCGCGAGCCGCAGCACGTTGCCCAGCACGGCCCAGGCGAACAGCACCCAGACCACGCCGAGCAGGGTGTCGCCGGTGCGCGCCGCCCAGTCCCAGCCGCGCCGGCCGTGCCCGAAGACCATGAGGAACGGGAACGCGACCATCGCGGCGACGAACACCACCGTGCCCACCACGACCACGCCCGCGGGCCAGGCGGTGTGCCCGGCGACCAGCGTCCACCAGGGCACGCCGAACAGCAGCGCCAGGATGGCCGTGATGGTCAGGCCGAACAGGACCGGCCGCAGCGAGCGCCGCGCCGGCGCGGCCTCTACCGCTTCACTCGCTGACACCCGGTGCCCTCCTCGCTCCTATGTGTCTTGCAGCATGACACGCCCGGGGCCTGGCCAACCACCTCGACAGGTTGAATTCAACGCGCGTAGAGTTTCCCGTATGTGGGCGATGATCGTGAAGGAATTCCGCCAGCTCCGCCGGGACCGGCGCACCCTGGCGATGATGATCGTGCTGCCGATCCTGCTCCTGGTCGTGTTCGGCTACGCGGCCAGCTTCGATGTCACCACGATCCCCACCAGGGTGGTCGGACCGAACGCCGCCGCGGTCGCCCCGCTGCTCAAACCCCCGTTCGAGGTGGTCGCCGTCGATCCCGCCGGTGACCGCGCGGCCGCCACCGCCGCACTGCGGGACGGGAAGGTACCGGTGGCCGTGGTCACCGACCCGACCGGGGTGACCGTGCTGCTGGACGGCTCCGAGCTGTTCACCGCGAGCGCGGCGCGCCAGGCGCTGGCCCGCTCGGGGCGGCCGGCCCGGGTGGACGTGCTGTTCAACCCGGAGCTGAAGACGTCGGCGGTGATGGTACCGGGGCTGGCCGGCATGATCCTGCTGTTCGTCGGCACCGTGATCACCAGCCTCGGCGTGGTCCGCGAGCGGCAGAGCGGCACCCTGGAGCAGCTCGCGGTGATGCCGTTCCGGCCGCGCGACGTGTTCCTCGGGAAGATCGTGCCGTACTTCGTGGTCGCCGCGATCGACCTGGCCATCGTGGTGGTCGCCGGGCAGTTGCTGTTCGGCGTGCCGTTCCGCGGCTCGGTACTGGTGCTCGGGCTCGGCGCGCTGCTGTTCCTGTTCGTCACGCTCGGCATGGGCGTGCTCATCTCCAGCGTGTCGCAGAGCCAGGGCCAGGCGATCCAGCTGGCGATGATGACGCTGCTGCCGCAGATCCTGCTGTCCGGGCTCATCTTCCCGCTGCGCTCGATGGCGGCCGGGGTGCGCTGGATCGGGTACCTGCTGCCGCTCACGTACTTCACCCAGATAGCCCGCGGGGTGATGCTGCGCGGCGCGTCCATCCAGTCGCTGTGGCAACCGCTGCTGTTCCTCGCGCTGCTCGGCGTCGTCGTGGTGACCCTGGCCACGCTGCGGTTCCGCGCGTTCCTGGCGCCGTCCCGGTGAGCGCCCGGCTCACCGACGTCACCGTCCACTATGGAGGAAGGGTGGCGCTGGACAAGGTGTCGCTGGCCCTGCCGCCCGGGGAGGTACGCGCCGTGGTGGGCGGGGACGGCGCGGGCAAGACCACGCTGCTGCGGGTACTGGCCGGCGCGCTGGCACCGCACTCGGGCGAGGTGGACCGGCCGGACGCGACCCGGATCGGGTACCTGCCGGCCAGCTCCGGCACGTACCCGGACCTGTCCGTCACCGAGAACCTGGACTTCGCCGCGACCGCGTACCGGGTACCGGCGGCGGTGGCCCGCGAGCGCACCCGCCGGTACCTGGAGCGCACCGGCCTCGCCTCGGCCAGCGACCGGCTCGCCGGCAACCTCTCCGGCGGCATGCGCCAGAAGCTGGGCGTCATCCAGGCCATGGTGCACCGGCCGGACCTGCTGGTACTCGACGAACCGACCACCGGCGTGGACCCGGTCAGCCGCGCCGACCTGTGGTGGCTGATCGCCCGCGCCGCCGCCGAGGGTGCCGCGGTGGTGCTGTCCACGACGTACCTGGACGAGGCCGAGCGGGCCAGCCGGGTGCTGCTGCTCGACCACGGGCGGCCCCTGGTGGAGGGCACGCCGGAGGAGATCGTGGCGGCGGTACCGGGTAGCTTGTACCGCCTGGACGCCCGGCCCGAGGGCGGGCGCGCCCGGCTCGCCTGGCGGCGCGGCACGAGCTGGCGGGTGTGGGATCCCGAGGGAGGCGGCAGCGGCGAGCGGATCGTGCCGGACATGCAGGACGCGGTGACCGTCGCCGCGCTGGCCGAGGAGGTGCGTACCGGTGAACCCGTTGGCTGAGGCGCGCGGTGCGGGCAAGCGGTTCGGCGGTTTCGTCGCCGTCGACGCGGTCGACCTGCGGGTGGAGCCGGGCGAGGTGCTCGGCCTGCTGGGCGCGAACGGGGCCGGCAAGACCACCCTCATCCGGCTGCTGCTCGGCCTGATCCGGCCCAGCGCCGGCGCGGTGCTGCTGTTCGGGCAGCCGCCGTCCCGGCAGACCCGGCGCCGGCTCGGGTACGTGCCGCAGAGCCTCGGCCTCTACGACGACCTCTCCCCGCGGGAGAACCTGGCCTTCGCCCGCGCCGCCTTCGGCTTCTCCGCCGCCGCGAGCCCGGAGCCGCTGCCGGACGTGCCGGTCGGCCAACTGCCGCTGGGCGTACAGCGCCGGGTCGCGTTCACCCAGGCCCTCGCGCACCAGCCGGACCTGCTGGTGCTGGACGAGCCGACCTCCGGCGTGGACCCGCTGGCCCGCACCCGGCTCTGGGAGACCGTGCGCGAGGCCGCCGACCGGGGCGCCGGCGTGCTGGTCACCACGCACCAGATGGAGGAGGCGCAGGAGTGCGACCGGCTCGCCGTGATGACCGCCGGCCGGGTGGTGGCGCAGGGCAGCGTCGCGGACATCGTGGGCGACGCGCGGGTGACCATTGTGGACAGTGAGGACTGGGCCGCGGCCTTCGACGCGATCGAGGCCGCCGGGCTGGCCGCCGCCCTGGTCGGCCGCACCCTGCGGGTGCCACAGGCAGATCCGGATGCGGTACGCGCGGCGCTCGGCACCATGCCCGCCCGGCTGCGCCAGGGACCGGCCACCCTGGAGGAGCGCTTCCTGGAGCTGAGCCGTTCGTGAGTCCTCGTACCGGACGGCGGGGCGGGGAGAGTGGCACCAGGGAGGCGATCCTGGCGGCGGCGCGCGAGCGGTTCGCCGGTCACGGGTACGACGGCACCACCATGCGGGCCGTCGCCGCCGACGCGGGCGTGGACCCCGCCCTGCTGTACCACTTCTACGGCAGCAAGGAGGAGCTGTTCGTCGCCGCCCTGCAGTTCCCCGTCGACCCGCGGCGCATCGCGGAGGTGCTGGTACACGGCGGGCCGCGGGACGAACTGGGCCAGCGGCTGGCGCGGGTGTTCCTGTCCGTATGGGGCGAGCCGACCACCCGCGCGCCGTTCCTCGCGCTGCTCCGCTCCGCCACGACCAACCCGCAGGCGGCCACGATGATCCGCGAGTTCGTGACCCGGGCACTCCTGGCCCGGGTGGCCGAGCCGCTGGGCATCCCCCGGCTGCGGCTGCAGGCGGCCGTGGCGCAGCTGTTCGGCATCGCCCTGCTGCGCTACGTCGTGCAGATGGAGCCCATGGCCAGCGCCACCGAGGACGAGGTGGTGGCGCTCGTGTC
>DATEJJ010000508.1:0-9202 GCA_035278125.1 Rugosimonospora sp. | reverse complement strand
GTGGCCGCCGCGCACGCCGAGGGGGCGCGCGTGGCCGTGCACACGTTCAGCGAGGAGGCGGTGGACATCCTGGTACGGGCCGGCGTCGACTCCGTCGAGCACGGCACCGGGCTGTCCGGCGAGCTGATCGCGCTGATGGCGGCGCAGGGCACGGCGCTGGTGCCGACGATGCTGAACATCGACCGGTTCGACCACATCGCCGACCAGGCCGAGGACAAATTTCCCGGGTATGCCGGGCACATGCGCACCCTGAAGGCCGGCTTCCCGGACGTGGTGCGCGCCGCGTACGAGGCGGGTGTGCCGATCTACGTCGGCTCGGACGCGGGTGGCGGGGTGGGGCACGGGCTGGCCGCGCGGGAGATGCTGATGCTGCACCAGGCGGCCGGGATGAGCCCGCTCGACGTGCTGCGGGCCGGCTCGTGGGGCGCCCGCGAGTGGCTGGGCTTCCCGGGTCTGGTCGAGGGTGGCCTGGCCGACCTGGTGGTGTACGCCGGCGATCCGCGCGAGAACCTTTCGGTCCTGCTCGCGCCGACCCGTATCGTGCTGCGCGGCCATATTCGGGTGTGAACCTGATCCTCACGGGAGGGCGGCCTGCGGCCGCATTACTATGTGCGCTCATGGCACGCGTGCTGACTCCGAGGGCGGAGGACTTTCCCCGCTGGTACCAGGATCTGATCGCCAAGGCCGAGCTGGCCGACAACGGCCCGGTCCGCGGCACCATGGTCATCCGACCGGCCGGGTACGCCATCTGGGAGCGCATACAGGCCGGGATGGACGCGCGGATCAAGGCGGCCGGCGCGCAGAACGCCTACTTCCCGCTGTTCATCCCCGAGTCGTACCTGCACCGCGAGGCGCAGCACGTGGAGGGCTTCTCGCCCGAGCTGGCGGTGGTCACCCACGGCGGCGGCAAGCAGCTCGCCGAGCCCGTGGTGGTACGCCCGACCAGTGAGACGGTCATCGGCGAGTTCATGGCCAAGTGGATCGACTCGTACCGGGACCTGCCGCTGCTGCTCAACCAGTGGGCCAACGTGGTGCGCTGGGAGCTGCGCCCCCGGGTGTTCCTGCGCACCAGCGAGTTCCTCTGGCAGGAGGGGCACACCGCGCACGCCACCGAGGCGGACGCGCGCGCGTACGCCCGGCGGATCCTGCACGAGGCGTACGAGGATCTGATGGTCAACCTGCTGGCGATACCGGTGGTGGTGGGCCTGAAGACGGCGCGCGAGCGGTTCGCCGGCGCCACCCGCACGTACACGCTGGAAGCCATGATGGGCGACGGCAAGGCGCTGCAGATGGGTACCTCGCACGAGCTGGGGCAGAACTTCGCCCGCGCGTTCGACATCACGTACTCGTCCGCGAGCGGGAGCCTGGAGCACGCGTGGACCACTTCGTGGGGTACCTCGACCCGGATGCTCGGCGGGCTGATCATGTGTCACGGCGACGACAGCGGGCTGCGGGTACCGCCGGAGCTGGCCCCGGTGCAGGTGTACGTGACGGTGGTGAAGGCGGGGGACGGGGTCGCCGAGGCGGCTGCCGCGCTGCGGTCCTCGCTCGTGGACGCCGGGCTGCGGGTGGCCCTGGACGACCGGGTGGACACGCCGTTCGGGCGCCGCGCGGTGGACGCCGAGCTCAAGGGGTACCCGATCCGCGTCGAGGTGGGGCCGCGTGACCTGGTCACCGGCAACGTGACCCTGGTGCGCCGGTTCGACGGCTCGAAGACACCGACCCCGCTGGCCGAGGTGGTCTCCGCGGTGGGCGTGGCGCTGGCCGCCGACCAGAAGGCACTCTACGACGAGGCACTGGCCCGCCGGCTCGACCGTACCGTGGATGTGTCCACAGTGGACGAGGCGATCGAGGCGACCGCCACCGGCTGGGCCCGGCTCCCCTGGGCGGCGGTCGGGCCGGACGGCGAGGCGGCGGCGAACGGGACGGGCGTGACGGTCCGCTGCCTGACCCGGGCCGACGGGAGCGTACCCGACGGGGAGGACGAACCCGGCCTGGTCGCGTACCTGGCCCGGGCGTACTGAGCCGGTGCCGAAGCTCGCGCCAGGCCGGGTGGTGGTACGCCGCCAGTTCCACCGCGGGCAGCTCATCGGCCGGGTCTGGGTGGCGCGGGTCGCCTCGGACGACGAGCGGGGCCTGTGCCTGTGGATCCCGGACGGCGCGCTGTACCTGGACGTGGGCGCGGCCGACGGCCGTACCTTCCGTGAGGTGCCGTTCGGCGAGTGGCCGGCAACGGACAAGCGGCTGAACCGGCTGCGGTGGCGGAGTTCGGTGCTGATGGTGCACCCGCCCGAGGGCGACTACTCGGTCTGGCTGTTCTTTGCCGCCGGGGCGGACCCGCAGGCTCCCCACGGAAATCCCGCCGGTGCGTTCCGGTCCTGGTACGTGAACCTGGAGCGGCCGGTGGCGCGGTGGGACGACGGTACCCTCGCCGGCGTCGACACGCTCGACTACGACCTGGACATCGTGGCCGCGCCGGACCGCTCGTGGCGGTGGAAGGACGAGGACGAGTTCGCGTACCACCTGTCCCACCCGGACGTGTACTGGTGCGAGGACGCCGGGGCGGTACGGGCCGAGGGGCGCCGGGTGGTGAAGCTGATCGAGGCAGGGGAGTTCCCGTTCGACGGCTCCTGGCTCGACTTCGCCCCCGACCCCGCCTGGGAGGTACCCGCCGAGCTGCCGACCGGCTGGGACCGCCCCCGCGGTTGGTGAGGCCGCGGCGGCGTCTGGCACAATGGTTGGCTGGTATCCGGTACGCGTCCGGCGCCCTCTAACCCCGGGCGCGTCGCCAGTCCACTTGCCGCTCGGTCGCGTCTCCCCACGACGTGCGCCGGAACGCGAGACTCAACACACAGGAGCGAGCACACAGTGGCCGTAAAGATCCGGCTTCTGCGGATGGGCAAGATCCGCAACCCGCAGTACCGCATCGTCGTCGCCGACTCGCGCACCAAGCGCGACGGTCGGGCGATCGAGTACATCGGGATCTACCAGCCCAAGGAGGAGCCCTCGCTGATCGAGGTCAACTCCGAGCGGGCGCAGTACTGGCTGTCCGTGGGCGCCCAGCCCAGCGAGCCGGTACAGCGCATCCTGGAAAAGACCGGTGACTGGCAGAAGTTCAAGGGCCTGCCGGCTCCGGAGCCGCTGAAGGTGGCACCGGCCCGGGCCGACCGCAAGGCCGCCTACGAGGCCGAGGCGCAGGCCGCCGCGGGCGTGGCCGCCCCGGCACCGGCCAAGGCCGCGAAGAAGGCCGCCAAGGCTGCCGAACCCGCCAAGGCTGCCGAACCCGTCAAGGCTGCCGAGCCCGTCAAGGCCGAGGCGGCAGAGATCAAGGAGCCCGCGGATGCCGGCGACGGTACGCAAGGCTGACGCGGCGCTCCGGCCAGCGCTGGAGCACCTGGTCAAGGGGATCGTCGACCACCCGGACGAGGTACGGGTCCGGATGGTCGACGGTCGTCGCGGCCAGCGGCTGGAGGTCCGCGTGCACCCGGAGGATCTCGGCACGGTGATCGGGCGCGGCGGGCGTACCGCCAAGGCGCTGCGCCAGGTGATCACGTCGATCGGTGGCCGCGGCGTCCGCGTCGACATCGTGGACGCGTACTGACCCTCCCATGCAACTCGTCGTCGGGGTGATCGCGCGCCCGCACGGGGTGCGCGGCGAGGTCGTGGTCGACATCACCACCGACGAGCCCGCGGCCCGGTACGTGGTCGGTACGGCACTGGCCACCGACCCGCCGGCCGCCGGCCCGCTCACCATCGAGGCGGTACGCCCGCACCAGGGCCGGCTGCTGGTGGCGTTCGAGGGGGTACTGGACCGCAACGCGGCCCAGGTGCTGCGCGGCGTCAAGCTCTGCGTGGACTCGGCGGACGTGCCCGAGCCCACGGATCCGGACGAGTTCAGCGACTTCCAGCTGATCGGGCTGGCCGCGGTCGGGCGGGACGGCGAGCACCTCGGCGAGGTGGTCCGGGTCAGGCACGGGCCCGCCGCCGACCTGCTGGTGCTGCGGCTGCCCGAGGGCCGGGAGGCGCTCGTACCCTTCGTCAAGGCGATCGTGCCCGAGGTCGACCTGGCCGCGGGCCGGGTGGTCCTCACCCCGCCCGGTGGGCTGCTCGACCTGTGAAGATCGACATCGTCACGATCTTTCCGGAGTACCTGGCGCCGCTGTCGCTCTCGCTGATCGGGCGGGCCCGCGCGGCCGGCCTGGTCGAGGTGGGCGTGCACGACCTGCGTGGCTGGACGTCCGACGTGCACCGGACCGTGGACGACACCCCGTACGGCGGCGGGCCGGGCATGGTGATGCGGCCGGAGCCGTGGGGCGAGGCCCTCGACGCGCTGGCCCCGACGCTGGGGCACGGCCCGTACGCGCGGCGCCCGCCGGCCCGGCTGGTGGTGCCGTCCCCCGCCGGGACGCCGTTCGACCAGGCGATGGCGAAGACGCTCGCGGCCGAGCCACACCTGATCTTCGCGTGCGGCCGGTACGAGGGGATCGACCAGCGGGTACTGGACTGGGCGGCCACCCGGATGCCGGTGGACGAGGTGTCGCTCGGGGACTACGTGCTCTTCGGCGGCGAGGTGGCGGTACTGGTCATCCTGGAGGCGGTGGTACGGCTGCTGCCCGGGGTACTGGGCAACGCCGACTCCCTGGTCGAGGAGTCGCACGCGGACGGGGTACTGGAGGCGCCGGTGTACACCAAGCCGCCCGAGTGGCGTGGCCTGGCCGTACCCGAGGTGCTGCGCTCCGGCGACCACGGCCGGATCGCCCGGTGGCGCCGGGAGCAGGGGCTGGCCCGTACCGCCGCGCGCCGGCCGGATCTGCTTACCAAGCACGAACGGTCCTGCCAGGGCGAGACCGGATTTCAGGTCCAGCGTCCGGATGTGGCAAAGTAGAGGGGTTGCCGCGCCGGACCTCCCCGCGCGGGTCTTGAACATCCATCCCGCACACCGGCGGCGGTGTGCCTTGAGTCCCCTAGGAAGCAGCGATGAACACGCTGGACGCTCTGGACGCCCAGTCGCAGCGGACCGACCTCCCCGACTTCCGGGCCGGTGACACGCTCAAGGTGCACGCACGCGTGGTCGAGGGCAACCGCTCCCGGATCCAGGTCTTCCAGGGCGTGGTGATCCGGCGCCAGGGCTCGGGGCTGCGAGAGACTTTCACGGTACGCAAGGTGAGCTTCGGCGTGGGCGTGGAGCGGACGTACCCGCTCAACACCCCGGTGCTCGACCGTATCGAGGTCGTCACCCGCGGCGACGTACGCCGGGCGAAGCTCTACTACCTGCGTGAGCTGCGGGGCAAGAAGGCCAAGATCAAGGAGAAGCGGGAGAAGGCGCCGAGCTGACCGCGCATGAGCCGGGCGCTCGGAAACGCGTAGGAAACCTTGGTCTCCCCAAAATCGACCGACCACCGTACCCTTCAAGGAAGGGTTATGAACGGCCGCACACCTTTGCACTACCGCACGGAGCAGGAGCTTCCGGGCGGTAGTCGCACATATCGGGGAGTTGACTTGCGGAACGCCGGTGGGGGCCTGTACGACATCCCGACGCGGCCGGCCTCCTCCCCGTCCTCGCGGCACCGTGGCATCCGCAAGCGCAAGCAGATGCCGCTCTGGCAGGAGTTGCCGCTGCTGTTGCTGGTGGCGTTCGGCCTGGCGGTGCTGATCCGCACCTTCCTGCTGCAGGCGTTCTTCATCCCCTCGGGGTCGATGGAGAACACCCTGATGATCGGCGACCGGGTGCTGGTCAACAAGGTCGTGTACGACATCCGCCAGCCGGAGCGCGGCGAGATCATCGTCTTCCGGGGCCCGCCCAACTGGGTACCCGAGATGCAGACCACGGCCACGAACACCGGGCTGCTCTCCAAGGTCGGGCGCAGCGTGGGCGACCTGGTCGGGGTGGCGCAGCCGAACGAGAAGGACTTCATCAAGCGGATCATCGGGCTGCCCGGCGACACGGTGGCGTGCTGCGATCCCCAGGGCCGGGTCACCGTCAACGGCGAGCCACTCATCGAGCCCTATGTGACGGAGAACTCGCCACTCGACGAGGACGCCGCGGTCAACAGGTGCGGCCCGCGGAAGTTCGGACCGATCACGGTGGCGCCCGGCAATATGTGGGTGATGGGCGACCACCGGTTGGTGTCGCAGGACTCGCGGTGCCAGGGTCAGGTACCGATCAATAACATCATCGGCAAGGCGTTTGTGGTCGTCTGGCCGCGTAGCCACTGGAACATGCTGGACGTCCCATCGACGTTCGGGCAGGTTCCGCGCCCCTACCGGGCGGCTTCGCTCCACCCTGTGCCGGTTCATGACGCAATAGGTGTGACGCCCGTTATTCCGTTCCTCGTGTCTTTGCCTCTTCCGGCGCGTTCCCGACTCTTCAGGCGGCTTCGACGACGTAGGCTCCGCGTGTGATTGACGAGCAGGCGCAGCGCCGCAGCACATTCTGGCGCGAGCTCCCCATCCTCCTCGGCGTCGCCATCGTGGTTGCCATCCTCGTGCGCGCCTTCGTCCTTCAAACGTTCTATATCCCGTCCGAGTCGATGGAGCACACGCTCAACATCAATGACCGGGTACTCGTCAACAAACTGGTCTACGATTTCCGCAGCCCGCGCCGGGGCGAGATCATCGTGTTCAATTCTCCGGACTCGTGGCGCGGCGATCCCAGTGAAACCGATTTCATCAAGCGCGTGATCGGAGTCGGCGGGGACCACATCATGTGCTGCGACGCGCAGCACCGGATCGAGGTCAACGGCCACCCGCTGGACGAGCCCTACCTGGACGCCGACGGTACCCCCGGCCTGCCCTCCAGCCCCGACCCCTTCGACGTGGTGGTACCCAAGGGCCGGCTCTGGGTGATGGGCGACAACCGCTTCCACTCCGGAGACTCGCGGGAGCAGTACATCCACACCAAGGACCCGGTCGCCTCGACGATCTCGGTCGATGCCGTGGTGGGCCGCGCCTTCGTGATCTTCTGGCCGTTCGGCCGCGCCGGCTGGTTGTCCGTCCCCGCTGGCTTCGGCTCCATCCCCAACGCCTCCGGCAGTTAGGCAGCGGGCGCCGACTAGTCTGGTTCGACGTGGCCGACGACGTGATTGCGCGGCGGGCCGGGCGGGTGTTGCTGCTCGACGGGTCCGGGCGGGTACTGCTCCTGCACGGTCACGATCCCGGTCGCCCCGGCCACGAGTACTGGTTCACGCCAGGCGGTGGACTCGACCCCGGGGAGAGTTCCGCGGCCGGTGCCGCGCGGGAACTGTTCGAGGAGGCCGGGCTCGCGGTCGACCCCGCCGTCCTGGGCGAGCCGGTCTGGCAGGAGGTCACCGAGTTCCCGTTCGACGGGCGCCGGTACCGGCAGTCGCAGGAGTTCTTCGTGCTGCGGGTCGGCTCGTGGCAGGTGGACACGTCCGGCTTTGACGAGGTCGAGGTGGGTTCGATCGACGGGCACCGGTGGTGGAGCGTGGCGGAACTGGAGGGAACGGCCGAGCGGTACTACCCTGCCGAACTGCCCGCGCTGCTGCGTACCCTGTTGGAGTCGTGATGCTTCCTCCTGGGCGTTCCATCGTCACCCGAGCCGACGGCATCTACGCGCTGGAGCGCACCCTGCGCCGGCGCGGATTCGCCCACGTCGCCGGTGCGGACGAGGCCGGCCGTGGCGCGTGCGCCGGACCGCTGGTGGCCGCTGCGGTGATCCTCAGGCCCGGCCGGCGCGGCGAGATCGACGGGCTGACCGACTCCAAGCTGCTCACCCCGCTGGCGCGCGAGCGGATCTACGCCGAGGTGGTCAAGCGGGCGGTCACGTACCGGGCCGTGATCATCCCGCCCGGCGAGGTGGACGCCCGTGGCCTGCACGTGTGCAACCTCGACGCGATGCGCCGGGCGCTGGCCGGCCTGTCCACCCGCCCCGACTACGTGCTCACCGACGGCTTTCCGGTGGACGGGCTGGGTGTGCCGGGCCTGGCCGTGTGGAAGGGCGACCTGGTGGCCGCGTGCGTGGCGGCGGCCAGCGTGGTCGCGAAGGTCACCCGGGACCGGATCATGTGTGAGCTGGATCTCGCGCACCCGGGGTACGGGTTCGCTGAGCACAAGGGGTACGTGACCCCGGAGCACTCCGCCGCGCTCGATCAGCACGGCCCCTGCCGCCAGCACCGCTTCTCGTACGTGAACGTGGCGGCGGCCGCCGTGCGGTCGCGCGGGCGCGGTACGGTCGGCGTGGCGTCAGGTGAGCAGGTGCCGCAGCCCGCGCCGGTGGGCGAGAATGGCGGCATGGCTGGTACGGAGGGCGGGGCGGGATGAGCGCGGAAGATCTCGAAAAGTACGAGACCGAGATGGAGCTGCAGCTCTACCGGGAGTACCGCGACATCGTCCGCCAGTTCTCCTACGTGGTCGAGACGGAGCGCCGGTTCTACCTCGCGAACCAGGTTGACCTGCACGTACGCAACTCGGACGGCGAGGTGTACTTCGAGGTCGAGATGCACGACGCGTGGGTCTGGGACATGTACCGGCCGGCCCGCTTCGTCAAGAACGTACGCGTGATGACCTTCAAGGATGTCAACGTGGAGGAACTGGAGAAGCCGGACATCTCGCTGCCCACGGAGACCGGCTTCGGCGGCTGACGGCTGTGCCGGGCCCCGATCGGGCCCGGCGAACGCCGCGATCAGCGCCCGATGCCGCGCCGCCTGCTCCCGTTGATCGACCGCTTGGCCTTGCCGACCAGGTAGACGGCGCCGCCGACGACGAGCGCGCCGACGGCCACGTAGAGAACCAGGCTGATGAGGTGGCTGAGGAGCCACCAGGCGACCGCGCCGACCACGATCAGACCGACGACTGTCAGAAGGAAGTTACGCAGCCCGTGACTGTTTTCCATGGACCCATGGTGCGCGGGTGCGACAAGCCCTGACCAGGGTGAAAGTCCCTGATTTCGCCGGCTGTCCCGAGTCTGGATCATCAGGGTCGGTCCGGGCTGTCCGGGCTGAGGGTTGTCCACAGGCACCCTCGCTGTCCACAGATATCCATGATCGGCTTTGTTGTGGGGTGGTGAGCGCGGGATGCTGGCCCGCGTGAAGGTGCGATGCACGCTCGGGTTCCCATTGCTGGTGCTGCTTCTGGCTGTCCCGCAGGGGACTGCGGTCCTGCCGGCCGCGGCGTTGGTCGTTCTACCGGCCGCGGCGCCTGGCGTGCGGGCTGGCGCGTCGGGCGTGCGGGCTGGCGCATCGGG
>DATEJJ010000507.1:0-3976 GCA_035278125.1 Rugosimonospora sp. | reverse complement strand
GTGGAGGACCTGCTCGCGGCGCGCCGGGGCGAGCTGGCCGCGCAGCGCGCGTACACGATGCTGTCCCAGTCGATCGCCTGTGCCCGGGCGTTACCGCGACGCGGCCCCGTCCCCGCGGTCGCCTGACACCCGGTTGTCGCGCTCCGCACGGGGGAGCGCGGCGCCGGTCACGCCCCGCCGCCCGCAGCCGGCCCGGAGGGAGGGAGCGCCAATAGTCCGGTCACGCCCCGACCGCCGCCAGGAACTGCTCGTGGAAGCGGTCCACGTCGAACCCGTCGACCAGGTCCACCTCCGGCCACGCCGGGTCGTGCCGCCCCGACCCGTCCACCCGCAGGTCGCACACGGTCATCCCGCGCGTGTACCCGCCCGCCAGCTCCACCTGCACCGGCACCCGCCGGTACGTGGCCAGGTCGGGCTCCAGCGCGATCGCCATCGCCGCCGGGTCGTGCAGCGGGCACGTCCGGTACGGCAGCCAGGTCGCGTACCGGTCCAGGTAGAACTGCATGATTGACCAGGCGAACCGGGCCTGCGGCGACCCGGCGGTACGCAGCCGCTCCAGCTGCTCCTCGCTCAGCAGCGTCCGCATCGTCGTGTCCAGGGTGACCAGGGTGACCCGCCAGCCCGCGGCGAACACCTGCGCCGCCGCCTCCGGATCGTGCTGGATGTTCGCCTCGGCCGTCGCCGTGATGTTGCCCGGCATCCGCGCCGCGCCGCCCATCACCACCACGTGCGGGACCAGTCGCGGCAGCTCGGGTTCCAGCAGCAGCGCCAGCGCCAGGTTGGTCAGCGGCCCGGTGGCGACCAGGGTGAAGCCGGCCGGGTGCCGGCGCGCCAGCCCGACCAGCTGCTGCGCCGCCGACCCGCCGGCCAGCACCCGGCCGGACGTCGCGCCCGCCTGACCACCCAGCCCGTCGTGCCCGTGCACCACGGCCGCCACCCGCAGCGGCTCCGCCAGCGGCCGGCCCGCGCCCACGCACACCGGGACCTCGCCCAGCCCGGCCACGTCGAGTACCTGCAGCGTGTTCCGCGCGGCCTGGTCGGCGGTGGTGTTGCCGTGCACGCTGCCCACGCCGAGCAGCGTCCCGCCCCGACCTGCCAGGTACAGCAGCGCGAGCGCGTCGTCCACCCCCGTGTCGCAGTCCAGCACCACTGCGGTCCCCATCCGTCCCCCTCTCCACGCTCCAGCAGTGTCAGCGGCGGCGGGCCACCAGAACCGCGTCGTAGATGGTGGCCTCGTGACCGTCGGGGAAGGTGGCGGTACGCGGCCGGGCCTCGGTGACGAGCACCTGCCACGCGTCCGGGTCCAGCTCCTCCGCCACCTCCTCCGCCGTGAACATCATGTCCGGGAAGTGCATCCGGTGCGCGGCGGTACGCAGGTCCCGCGGGTGGTGCCCGACGACCAGCAGTACCCCGCCCGGCGCCACCGCCGCGGCCAGCCGCCCGTACACCTGCCGCCGGACGTCCGCGGTCAGCTGCATGAACTGGGCGGACACCAGGTCGTACGCGCCCTCGGCCGGCGGCTGCTCCCGCAGGTCCGTGCGGGTGAAGGTGATCCGCGACGCCACCTCGGGACCGGCCGCGGCCGCGTGCGCGGCGGCCCGCTCCAGCGCCACCGAGGAGATGTCCACGGCGGTGACCTGCCAGCCCTGCCCGGCCAGCCAGGTGGCGTCGGCCCCCTCGCCGCAGCCGACGTCGAGTGCGCGGCCCGGGGCCAGCCCCGCCGCCTCGGCGACCAGCTGCGGGTTCGGCCGCCCGCTCCAGATCGCCGGCTTGCCGCGGTACCGCTCCTCCCACGCGTCCCGCTCGAACATCGTGCGTACCCGCTCCCGGAAGTCCGCCACGGCCAGCCGGGTGTCCTCGGCGACCAGGTCGGCGTTGATCGCGGCTCCGGCCGTGAGGCCGGCCGCGGCGGAGGTGAGCACCTGGGCGCGGATGTCCGCGACGTTGCCCGCCACCCACACGCCGGGCACAGCGGTCGCCCCGTTCGCGTCGGCAGGGATGTGGCTGCCGAGCACCTGCCCGTCCAGCTCCACGTCGACCGGCTTGAGTCCGAGCTGCTCCAGCACCCCGGTGCGGGCCCGCATCCGGGTGGCCACCGCGACCGCGTCGAGGGTGACCACCTCGCCGGTGTCGAGCCGTACCCCGGCGAGCGCGTCGCCCGCGAGGTCCAGGCCGGCGACCGGCTCCGGTACCACCGTGACGCCCCGCGCCGCCAGCCGCTCCGCGTCCTCGGGCCCCGGCGCCGGGCCGCCGTGCAGCAGGAGCAGCACGTGCGGGCTGAGCTGCCGCCACAGCAGCGCCTGGGGTACCCCGACCGGACCGCTGGCCAGTACCCCGATGCGCCGGTCCCGCACCTCCCAACCGTGGCAGTACGGGCAGTGCAGCACGTCGCGTCCCCACCGCTCCGCCAGCCCGTGGACGGGTACCTCGGGCAGCTCGTCCACCAGCCCGGTCGCCACCAGCAGCCGCCGCGCCCGTACCGCGCGCCCGCCGGCCAGCGTCACCACGAAGCCGGGGGCCACCGACGCCACCTCGCCGGTGAGCATCTCGCCGCCGTAGGACGCCAGCTCGGCCCGGCCCGCGGCCAGCAGCTCGGCCGGCGGGGTACCCTCCCCGGCCAGGTAGTTGTGCACGTGCCCGGCCGGCGCGTTGCGCGGCTGCCCCGAGTCCACCACCAGGACCGAGCGCCGCGCCCGGGCCAGCGCCTTGGCCCCGCTCAAGCCGGCCGCACCGCCACCGATCACCACCACGTCGTACGCGTCCACCGCGCCTCCCTCGTCCGTACCTGCGGCTCCCACGGTGCCGTGCGGTACGCCGGAACGACAACTACTGTTGCCGTTATGGCAAACGACGAGGTGGCCGTGCTGGCCGCGGTGGGGCCCCGGCTGCGGACCCTGCGCCAGCAGCGCGGCACCACCCTCGCGCAGCTCGCGGAGGCCACCGGGATCTCGGTGAGCACCCTGTCCCGGCTGGAGTCCGGCGGCCGCCGGCCCACCCTGGAGCTGCTGCTGCCGCTGGCCCGGGCGCACCAGGTACCGCTGGACGAGCTGGTCGGCGCGCCGGCCACCGGCGACCCGCGGGTACACCCGCGCCCGATCGTGCGCGACGGCGTCACGTTCCTGCCGCTGAGCCGGCGCCCCGGCGGGCCGCAGGCGTTCAAGCTGCTCTACCCGCCGGGTACCCCGCGCCGCGAGCCGAAGCTGATGACGCACGAGGGGTACGACTGGCTGTACGTGCTCTCCGGCCGGATGCGGCTGCAGCTGGGCGGGCACGACCTGACCCTGAACGCCGGCGAGGTGGCCGAGTTCGACACCCGCACGCCACACCTGATCAGCAACCCCGGGCCGGAGCCGGCGGAGGTGCTGTCCCTGTTCGGCCCCCAGGGCGAGCGCCTCCACGTCCGCGCCCGCCCCGCGTCCCGGTAGGACGGTCCTCAGCCCAGCTCGACCAGCAGGTCGCCGCCCTCCACCTGCTGTACCCGGCTGATCGCCAGCCGTTTGACCACCGCCGCCTTGGGCGCGGTGATCGCCGCCTCCATCTTCATCGCCTCGATGGTGGCCACGGTCTGCCCCGCCTCCACCTTGTCGCCCTGCGCCACGGTCAGCGTCACCACCCCGGCGAACGGCGCGGCCACGTGGTCCGGGTTGCCCCGGTCGGCCCGCTCCGCCACCGGCACGTCCACCGCCACCGAGCGGTCCCGCACCCGCACCGGGCGCAGCTGCCCGTTGAGCGTGGTCATCACGGTACGCAGCCCGCGCGCGTCGGTGTCCCCGATCGCCTCCAGCCCGAACAGCAGCCGTACCCCGGGCTCCAGGTCCACCTCGTGCTCCTCGCCCGGGCGCAGCCCGTAGAAGAACTCGGCGGTACCCAGCTTCGAGGTGTCCCCGTACGCCTCGCGGTGCGCGGCGTACTCCCGGGCCGGTCCGGGGAACAGCAGCCGGTTCAGCGCGGTGCGCCGGTCGCCGGCCAGGGACTC
>DATEJJ010000506.1:0-16159 GCA_035278125.1 Rugosimonospora sp. | reverse complement strand
GGCTCGCGGCGGAGCAGGCCCGGGTGGCGGAGGTGGCGGCGGACGCCCTGACCGGCGAAGCCGCCGAGGCCGAACGCGAAGCCGCCGAGGCGCAGAACCTACTGCACGGCTACCGTGATGCGGTCTAGGTCGGGGCCGTACTTCTTGGTCGCGTTGCTGAAGCGGATCGTGTTCGTGCCGGCCTTCAGGGTGACCGTGGCTTTGAACGTGCCGATCTTGTTGGTGTTGGCCACGCCCAGCGGCGGGAAGCTCAGGATCGTCGGGCCGACGCCGTTGACCCACAGCGCCAGCCGGTGCGCGACCTTGTCGGCGAGCAGGTAGTAGATGGTGACCGTGTACTTGCCCGCCGTGGCCGCGGTGACCGCGTTGAACTTCACGTCCCCGTTCGGCGTACCCATGCCCACGTTGCTCACCACCGTGCCGCCGGAGGCGCCGGGTACCGCGCGCAGCTTCGTGGTGGGGCCGAGGGTGTTGTTCGCCGTGTCCTCCGCCTCGTACACCGCGACCGTGCCCGTGCCGCCGGTCGTCCCGCCACCGTTGGCGGTGGCGCTGGGTCCGGTCTGGTTGCCGCCCGTGTTGGTGGCGGCGTTCGCGGGCTGCTGCTGCGCCCGCCCGCTCGGCGTGTACGGGGGCAGCGCGGAGAAGCCGACGATGAGCAGTACGAGCACCAGCGGTACCGCGACGATCAGCCCGTAGCTGGCCCACGGGTTCTCCTGGCGGCGCCGGCCGTGGTAGTTGCGCCTCGGTCGGGCCGGTGGCAGCGGCTCCAGGTCGGCCGGCGGTTCGAGCAGGGACGGGCCGGGATCGTGCGGCGCTACCGGCACGTCCAGTTCGTAGTCGTAGTCCCCGGTGTGGGGCAGGGCCGGCGGTCCGATCGGGCGGGTGGGTCCCCCGGAGCCGTAGTGGGGCGGGCCGGCCGCCCGGGGCGGTACCCCCGCGCGACCTCGGACCCCGGACCCGTACGGGCGGGTCGAGCCATACGCGTCCGGGCGGGAGGGGCTCATTGACTCGCCATCCGTATCACCGCCGAGATCGCCGTCGCGATGGGTTCCTGAATTGATCGAAGGTAGCACTCATAGGTCAATGTCACGTCGGAGTTGTGTTCGCGCCTAAGCGCAAATCAGTCATTCACCACCAATCATACATTTGATGGCACGCCCTTTGTTCCAGGAGTTGAGCGTAGAAGTGGCGGGGTCTCCTATACCAGACCGGAGGCCCTTACGAGTGGCTGACACGGCCATTTATCGGGCATCCGGCTCCGGAACGTCCCCGGCCCGTACCAGGAAGTCGAAGTCGCAGCCGTCGTTGGCCTGCAGTACGTGCTCCGCGTGCAGGCTGCCGTACCCGCGCCCGTACCGGGGCGGTGGCGGGGTCCACGCCGACCGGCGCCGGGCCAGCTCGCCGTCGGGTACCTCCACCGAGAGCACCCGCTGCGGTACGTCGAGCCGGATCAGGTCCCCGTCGCGTACCAGGGCCAGCGGCCCGCCCACGTACGACTCCGGCGCGACGTGCAGCACGCACGCGCCGTAGCTGGTACCGGACATCCGCGCGTCGGAGACCCGCACCATGTCCCGTACCCCCCGTCGCAGCAGCCGCTTCGGGATCGGCAGCATGCCGTGCTCGGGCATGCCCGGCCCGCCCAGTGGCCCGCTGCCGCGCAGTACCAGCACCGAGTTCTCGTCCACCGGCAGGCTCTCGTCGTCCACCCGGGCCAGCAGGTCGGCGTACCCGTCGAAGACCACCGCCGGCCCGGTGTGCCGCAGCAGCGCGGGATCGGCGGCGATGTGCTTGATGACCGCGCCGTCGGGCGCCAGGTTGCCGCGCAGCACGGCCAGCCCGCCCTCGGCGGAGACCGGCTTGTCCCGGGGCCGGATCACGTCGTCGTGGAACACCTCGTGGCCCTCGATCGCGGCGCGCAGCGGGCCGGCCACCGTGGGGCGGTCCAGGTGCAGCCGGTCGGCCAGGCGGCACAGCAGCGCGGGCAGCCCGCCGGCGTAGTAGAAGTCCTCCATCAGGTACGCGCCGCCGGGCTTGATGTTGGCCAGCACCGGGGTGGCCCGCGCCGCGCCGTCGAAGTCGTCGATGCCCAGCGCGATGCCGCCGCGCCGGGCCATCGCGATGAGGTGGATGACCGCGTTGGTGGACCCGCCCAGCGCGATCACGGTGGTGACCGCGTCCGCGTACGCCTGCGCGGTCAGGATCCGGGACGGCCGCAGGTCCTCGCGGACCAGCTCGACGATCCGCCGCCCGCTGGCCGCGGCCATCCGCGGGTGCGCCGAGTCGGCGGCCGGGATCGACGCCGCGCCCGGCAGCGACATGCCCAGCACCTCGGCGGCCGAGGTCATGGTGGACGCGGTACCCATCGTCATGCAGTGGCCGGGGGAGCGGGCGATGCCCTCCTCCAGCTCCGCCCACTGCCCGTCGCTGACCAGCCCGGCCCGCCGGTCGTCCCAGTAGCGCCACATGTCGGAGCCGCTGGCCAGTACCTCGCCGCGCCAGTTGCCGCGCAGCATCGGCCCGGCCGGTACGAAGATCGCCGGCAGGTCCGCGGACACGGCGCCCATCAGCAGGGCCGGCGTGGTCTTGTCGCAGCCGCCCATCAGCACCACGCCGTCCACCGGGTACGAGCGGATCAGCTCCTCGGTCTCCATGGACAGCAGGTTGCGGTACAGCATCGCGGTCGGCTTGCTGAAAGTCTCACCCGCGATCGCCCCCGCCGGCAGCTCGATCGGGTACCCGCCGGCCTGCCAGACGCCGCGCTTGACCGCCTCGGCCCGCTCCCGCAGGTGCAGGTGGCACGGGTTGATCTCGCTCCACGTGTTGACGATGCCGATCACCGGCTTGCCGGTGTGCTCGGCCGCGCCGATACCCAGCTGGCGGGTACGGGCGCGGTGGCTGAAGCCGCGCACGCCCTCGCCGCCGTACCACTTCTCGCTGCGTAACATCTAGCTGTCCCGTTCTTCCGCCACCCGGGTCACCAACTGGGTCGGGTTCACGAACCGCAGCGCGACCACCACCAGCACCAGCATGGTGAGCATGTACAGCACGGCCATCGCGTCGCTCTCCTGCGGCGCCCGGATGCCCGCGCCGCTGACCGAGTTGAACAGCGCCACCACCAGAGTCTGGCTGTCCGCCCCCGCGGTGAGGAAGGTCAGCTCGAACATGCCGACCGTGCGCACCAGCACCAGCACGGCGGCGGCGAGGATGCCGGGCAGCAGCAGCGGGAGCAGCACCCGGGTGAACACGCGCAGCGTGCTCGCCCCACACATCCGGGCCGCCGACTCGATCTTCTGGTCGATCTGCTCGATGAACGGCGTCATGGTCAGCACCACGAACGGTACCGACGGCACCAGGTTGGCCAGCACCACCCCGACCAGCGTGTTGGCCAGTTGCACCCGGTACAGGGCGGTGGCCAGCGGGATGCCGTACGCGATCGGCGGCAGCAGCACCGGCAGCACGAACGCCAGCATGGCCAGCCGCTTGCCGGGGAACCGCCGCCGGGCCAGCACGTACGCCGCCGGTACCCCGACCAGCACCGCGACCGCCACCACGACCAGGGACACCTCCAGCGTCACGAACAGCACGTGCAGCAGCCCGAAGTCGTCCCACGCCGTGCGGTAGTGCCTGGTGGTGAACCCGGCCGGCCACCACGTGTCGAACCAGTGGTCGCCGAACGAGCTGACCACCACCGAGCCCACGACGCCGGCCAGGTTGACGAAGAAGAAGATCACCACCGCCCAGGTCACCCAGGTGCCCGGCCGGGCCGTCAACCGCCTCATGTCGCGCTCATCCCTTGCCTCCCGTGGCGCCGCGGTAGAGACGGCCGCGCCCGAACAGCACCAGCGACACCACGATCAGCATGATCGCGGCCATGATCATGGCGATCGCCGACGCCTTCGAGTAGTCGTACGTGTCGAACGCCGCGTCGTACGCCGCGATCGAGATGACCCGGGTACGCCCCTCGCCGTCGCCCACCATGATCGCGGACGGGAACACCGAGAACGCCAGTACGAACGTGAGGCAGAACGTCATCGCCAGCCCCGGCGCCAGCAGCGGCAGCGTGATGAACCGGAACCGGCGCAACCAGCCCGCGCCCAGCGTGGCCGCCGCCGACTCCAGGCTCGGGTCGATGCCCGACAGGTACGACAGCGTGAGCAGGAACGCGAACGGGAACCCGCTGATCACCAGCGAGATCAGCACACCCCAGTAGTTGCCGGTCAGCGTCACCGACCCGGACACCAGGTGCAGCGCCCGCAGCACCCGGTTGAACCACCCGTTGAGCCCGAAGTAGTCGAGCATGCCCTCGGCGGTGAGCACCGTGCCCAGCGTGATCGGCAGCACCAGCAGCGTGGTGATCAGCCGCTTGCCGCGGACCCGGCCACGCAGCCGGAACGCCAGCGGCACCGAGGCGAGCACGTTGAGCAGCGCGGCCGGCAGCGCGATCCGGAACGTGGTGAGGACCGTGTTGCGGTCGAACGGGGTGCGGAAGAAGTTGACGTAGTTGGTGAACGGGCCGCCGCCGTGCAGCGGCTGGAACGACAGGGTCAGCCCGTACACCAGCGGGTAGACGAACAGCAGCCCCACGAACAGCAGGCCGGGCAGGAGCAGCAGCAGGGTGCGGTCGATGCCCCGCTCGGCCAGCCGGTGCCGCAGCGCCGGCCGCACCCGCGCCCCGCGACTGTCCACTGTGGTCATGTTGCCACCCCGGTCATGCCGCCGCCCCGGTGGCTGGCACCCCGGCCGGAGGGCCCGCCGCCACTCCGCCGG
This sequence comes from Rugosimonospora sp., assembly GCA_035278125.1. Classification (GTDB taxonomy): domain Bacteria; phylum Actinomycetota; class Actinomycetes; order Mycobacteriales; family Micromonosporaceae; genus DATEJJ01. The sequence goes on along the minus strand of DATEJJ010000506.1, from coordinate 11,392 downwards.
TCGCGGCGAAGACCAGCACTCTGTTGGCGGGTACGCACACCCGCACGGTGTCGCCGGGTGCCAGCCGGGCGGGGGTACGCAGCCGGAGCACCTGACCGCCCGGCAGCCGTCCCTGTACCGCCTCCTCCCGGCCGTGGTACTCGACCACCTCGACGGCGAGGTCCAGCGGGTTCTCCCCGTCGCCGGCGACCACGATGTCCTCCGGCCGTACCGCCGCCACCGCGGTACCGGTGGCCAGCCCGTCCCGGTTGGTACCGGTCAGCTCGAACCCTTCGCCGGACACCCGTACCGTGCCGCCCTGCCCACCCGTCACCCGTACCGGCAGCAGGTTGCGGTACCCCATGAACGCGGCCACGTGCGGGTTGGCCGGCGACCGGTACAGCTCCTCCGGCGTACCGATCTGCTGCACCACGCCGTCGCGCAGTACCACGAGCCGGTCGGCCAGGGACAGCGCCTCCTCCTGGTCGTGCGTCACGTAGATGGTGGTCAGCCCCAGCTCCTGGTGCAGCCGCCGGATCTCGGTACGCATCTCCAGCCGCAGCGCGGCGTCCAGATTGGACAGTGGTTCGTCCATCAGTACCAGTGGCGGCTCCACCACGATGGCGCGGGCGATCGCGACCCGCTGCTGCTGCCCGCCGGAGAGCTGCCCGGGCAGCCGGTCGGCGTACCCGGAGAGCTGCACCAGGCGCAGCGCCTCGTCCACCCGGCGCCGTGTCTCGTCCCGGCCCACGCTGCGCATGCGCAGCCCGAAGCCCACGTTGCGGCGTACCGACAGGTGCGGGAACAGTGCGTAGTTCTGGAACACCATGCCGAACCCGCGCCGCTCCGGCGGCAGCGTGTCGATCCGCCGGTCGTCGATCCAGATGGCGCCGTCGGTCAGCGGCAGCAGCCCGGCGACGCAGTTGAGCGCGGTCGACTTGCCGCAGCCGGAGTGGCCCAGCAGCGCCACGAACTCGCCGCCGGTGATGGTCAGGTCCAGCCGGTCGAGGACCAGCCGGTGGCCGAAGCGCCGGCTGACCCCGTCCATGCGCAACTGGGCGAAATGGTCGGCGCGCACGCTACTTCGCGCCGATCATCTGGTCCCACTTGGCGAACGCGGCCACCTGCTGGTCGGCCGGCAGCGACGTCTCGTTGGGCGCGCTCGCGATGAGCTGGTCGTACTCCGGCCGGCCGTACTTCTGGATGGCCTGCTGGCTGCCGGCCGGCGCCATGTCCAGCGTGACGCCCTTGATGGCCGGACCCGGGTAGAAGTAGCCCTGGTCGTACGCGATCGCCTGCTCCTTCGGGGTGAGCATGAACTGGAGCAGGTTGACGATCGCCGACATGGTGTCCGCGGACACGCCCTTGGGTACCACCGCGTACTGCGCGTCGTTCACCCAGTGGAAGCCCTTGAGCGTGCCGATTTTCATGGTGTCCGGCACGGTACCCAGGGCCCGCGGGTTGATGTCCCAGCCGGTGGTGCTCGCCACCATGTCCACCGCGCCGCTGGCCAGATCCTTCATCGTGGCGCTGGTACCCGACTGGTACGTCTTGATGTACTGGCCCAGGTTCTTGAGGTACGCCCAGGTCTTGTCCCAGCCGTTGGCCGGGTCCTTCGGGTTGCTGTCCCCGAGGATGTACGGCAACCCCATCAGCAGGGTACGGCCGGGCCCCGAGTTCTTCGGCACCGCGTACTCGAACCGGCCGGGGTGCGCCTTGGCCCAGTCGAGCAGCTCCTGCGCGGTGGTCGGCGGGCTGGGTACCTTCGCCGGGTTGTACTCCAGCAGCGGCCCGGACGGGTACTCGACCAGCTCCACCCCGTACCCCTGGGCCAGGTCCTGCATGGCCCTGGCCGGGTCGGTGTAGTTGTCCATGTTGGACAGTCGGCCGCCGTAGTCCGGGGTGAGCTTCGTCCAGAGGTTCTGCGCGATGCCCGCGGACAGGCCGTCGGTGCCGGTGAGCACCAGCGAGATGTCCACGTGGCTGGCGTCCTCCTGCGCCTTGATCTTGCCGGCCAGGTCGGGCGCCTTGCCGGTGCTGGTGACCACCTTGGCCACGATGTCGGGGTGCTGCTTGGTGAAGTCGTCCAGCATGCCCTTGGTCAGCTGCAGGTTGCCGGCCACGTCCAGGATGTTCAGGGTCACCGGGTTCTTCGGCTTGCCCGGCACCTTGTCCGCGGTCAGCGGGCCGGAGCCGCTGCCGCCGCTGGCACCGGTCGACGGCGCGCCGCAGCCGGCGGCGGCCAGGGCCAGCCCGGCCAGCACGATGACGATTCGGGAACGCATCAGGAGGTCTCCCTCTTCCGGGGACGGTGGGGTTGGGCGGTCGGGGAAGCCGTGGTGGCCCGCACGATCAGGTGGGTGGACAGCTCGCGGTACGGGCCGCCCTCGTGCGCGGGCGCCCCGGCCACCCCGGCCAGCAGCAGATCGACCGCGGCGCGGCCGCCGGCCTCCATGGGCATCGCGACCGTGGTCAGCGGCGGTGCGCACATCGCCGCGTAGAGCAGGTTGTCGAAGCCGACGACGCTCATCCGCTCGGGTACCGGGACGCCCCGGTCCGACAGCCGGGACAGCACGCCCAGCGCCATCAGGTCGTTGTACGCGACGATCGCCGTGGCGTCGCTGGCCAGCGCGAGGTCCGCACCCTGGACACCGCCCTCGAAGTTGGGCGCGAACGGCCCGAACTCCACCACGGTCAGGTCCAGGGCGCCGGCGGTCGCCCGCATGCCGCGCCGGCGTTCCCGGTTGGACCAGGCGACCTGCGGCCCGTTGAGGTACGCGCACCGGCGGTGCCCGAGCGCGGCCAGGTGTTCGAGGACCTGCCGCATCCCGCCGACGCTGTCCATCAGCGCCGCCGGTATCCCGCGCAGCCGCCGGTTGAGCAGGGTCAGCGTGGTCAGTTCGGCCAGCGCGCGCAGCTGCGTGTCGGAGGAGAACGGCGCGCAGATGACGATCCCGTCCACCTGCCGCGCCATCGTGCGTACCAGCGCCACCTCGGCCGCCGGGTCCTCGTCGCTGTCGGCGAAGAACACCGCGTACCCGGCCGAGCGCGCGCGGGCCTGAACCCCGCGCAGCACGCTGGTGTAGAACGGGTTGGACAGGTCCGGCACGATGATGCCGATGTTGCCGGTACGCCCGGTGATCAGGCTCTGCGCCGCCGGGTTCGGCTGGTAGCCGAGTTCCCGGGCGGCGGCCAGCACGCGCTCGCGCGTGGTCACCCGCACCAGGTGCGAGGCGGACAGCGCCCGCGACACCGTGGACGGCGACACCTGGGCGCGCCGCGCCACGTCGTGGATGGTTACCGGCACTGCCACTCCCGCCACCTGATGAACCGATGCAATCGTTTGTAGTGGGAGTCAATAGGTCGCGGACGATCTGGTCAAGGCTTTCATCCGGGCAACGGTCGGGCTCCGTGTGCATCTTACGAAGAAGTTACATACCTCGCTTTGTGCCCCGGGCACGGTGCCGGCGGTAGGGCGTGGAAAGGTTTGCCGGGCGGGCGGTCAGGCGGGGAGGCGGCGGAGGGAGGTGCGGATGTGGGTACGCAGCAGGCGGGACGCGGCTTCGGCGTCGCCGGCCGAGCAGGCGGCCAGGATCTCGGCGTGCTCGGCGTGCTCCGCCTCCCAGGAGGGCGAGCGCTGCCAGATCAGCGTCAACGCGCCCAGCGTGGCCAGGTCCGCCACCGCGTCCAGCTGGCCGACCACGAGCGGGTTGCCGCAGCCCGCGTACAGCGCGCGGTGGAACCGGCGGTTGGCCAGGCTCATCGGGACCTGGTCCCGGCCGTGCAGCCGCGCCTTCGCCTCGTCCAGCGCGGCGTGCGCCGCCGTCGCGGCCGTCCGGTCCTCCTTGACGGTACGGGCGACCGCCCACGGCTCCAGCAGCAGCCGCACCTCGTACGCGTGCCGCACGTCCCGCGCGGTCACCTCGCGGACAGTCGCGCCCCGGTTCGGGCTGACCGTGACCAGCCCGGCACCGGCGAGCGCGATCAGCGCCTCGCGTACCGGCGTCTTGGACACGCCCAACTGCTCGGCCAGGCGCCGTTCCACGAGCGTGTCGCCGGGCTTGAGCCGGCCGGCCAGGATCGCCGAGCGGATCGACTCGACGGCCAGGTCGGAGGTCGTGGTGGAGCGGGCCAGCGGGGTCAGCAGCGGGTTCCGCGATGCGGAAACATCGGACACGTATTTGGTATACCAGTACGCCAGGCGGCAACGGTATGATCTCTTAAGGCAAATTTAATTGACAAGAAACCGGACAGTGGGGCTAGTTGAGCCGAAACATCGGAGGCATAGTGAGATGCCGCCTCTCGCGGATGGAACTGGATTCCGCCCGGCAGAAGGGCCCCCGATGACCACCGCCCGTACCGACGCGCCGTCGCAGTCGCCGTCCGCCATCGCCAAGCTGGTCGCCGTCGCCGAGGCGCTCACCGAGCAGCGCCGGCTGTCCCGCATCGCGCACGCCACCGGGCTGCCCATCTCGACCGTGCACCGGATCCTGCGGGAGCTGGTCAGCCACGGCTGGGTGCGCGAGGGGGAGGAGCACGAGTACGTGCTCGGCCCCGGCCTGGTCCGCCTGGCCGCCCGCGCCGCCGACGACTCCGACCTGGCCCGCGCCGCCCGCCCGGCCCTGCGCGCGCTGTGCGAGCGCAGCGGGTACACCGTGCACTTCGGGGTACGCCAGGGGGACGAGGCGGTCTACCTCGACAAGCTGGAGGGGCGCGGCGCGTACGGGATGCGGTCCCGGGTCGGCGCCGCGATCCCGCTGCACTGCACCGCCATCGGCAAGGCCATCCTGGCCGCGCTGCCGGACGCGGACGTGCGCCGCATCGCCGCGCGTACCGGACTCGTCCGGCGCATGCCGCGCACGCTGAGTACGCCCGAGGCCCTGCTCGCCAACCTGGTCACGGTACGCGCCCGGGGCTGGTCGCTGGACGACGAGGAGAACGTGACCCGGGTGCGCGGCGTGGGCGCGGTGGTGCTCAACCACCGGGGCGACCCGATCGGCGGGGTCAGCGTCTCCGGGCTCAGCTTCGACATGGCCCGCGCCCAGGTTGCCCGGTTGGCCCCGATGGTGGTCAGAACCGCGAAGGAGGTGTCCGCCGCCCTGGGTGCCCGCGCCTGCTGAAAGGCCGTACTCTGGTATACCAATATATCAACGGCGTCAGGAGGGGCCGTGTCCCTGGAGCAGGTACGGGCCGCGCTGGAGTCCGTGGTGGCCATCACCGTCACGCCGTTCGACGGCACCGGCGGCGTGGACACCGCGGCGTATGCGTCCATTGTGGACCGTTGCGTGACGGCCGGCGTCACCGCCGTGACGCCCAACGGCAACACCAGCGAGTTCTACTCGCTGAACCCGGACGAGCTGGCGCTCGCGGTGGAGACCACCGCGGCCGCGCTCGGCGGCCGGGCCACGCTGATCGCGGGCGTGGGCCACGACGCGGCGCGCGCGGCCCGGGATGCGCGGCAGGCGGAGCAGGCGGGCGCGCAGGCGGTGATGGTGCACCAGCCGGTGCACCCGTACCAGTCGCAGGAAGGCTGGGTCGACTACCACCGCACGGTCGCCGAGGCCGTGCCCGACCTCGGCGTGGTCTGCTACGCGCGCAGCCCGCACCTCACCGCGGCCGCGTTCGCCGCGCTGGCCGACCGGTGCCCCAACGTGGTCGGGGTGAAGTACGCGGTGCCCGACGTGGTCGCGCTGCCGGACCTGGTCCGTGCGGTCGGGCCGGAGCGCTGGGTGTGGGTGTGCGGGCTGGCCGAGACCTGGGCGCCGTACTTCTGGCTGGCGGGGGCGCGCGGCTTCACCTCGGGCCTGGCCAACGTGGCGCCGGCCGAGTCGCTGGCGCTGCTGGCCGCGCTGCGCGGCGGCGACTACCCGGCGGCGATGGCGATCTGGTCGAGGCTGCGGCCGTTCGAGGACATGCGCGCCCGGGCGGCCAGCGCGGCCAACGTGTCCGTGGTCAAGGAGGCGCTGCACCAGCTGGGCCTGTGCCGGCCGGACGTGCGGCCGCCCATCAGCCGGCTGGAGGCGGCCGACCGGGACCAGGTCGCGAAGATCCTCAGTGAACTGTCCACATGAGACGTGAGGGGGCGTCGGCGGCTTCGGACCGATTACCGACCGGAGGTCCGAATGCCACAGACAGTCCAGTCCGCGATCCGCCAGTTCAAGGTGTCCGGCGACAACTGGCGCCTCAGCGCGTCCTCGCGCCGCCACCACCGCCTCGTACTCTCAGTACTGGCTGGATCTCTGTCAGGCCGTCGCGCATCACAAGGTTCACCCCGGTCGTCGCGGCCCGCGCGGGCAGGACCGCCAGCGCCACCGCCCCGACGAGGGCGAGCCCGCTGGCGAGCAGCGCGCAGCCGAGCTTTCTGGTAGCCGTGTTTCCAGTCTTTGGCGGTCGGGTCCGCTGTCAGCTCAGGACGGTTCGAAGGGATTCGCCACCGGTACGCCGGTGCGCGCGACATCGGCGACGTTGCGCGTCACGAGGGTCAGCCGGTGTACCCGCGCGGTCGCCACCAGCAGGCCGTCGATGATCGGCGGCCGGGCCGCTGGATTCATGCGACCCCACTCCTGCGCGATGTCCATCGTCACCGGCAGGATCCGGTCCCGGTAAAGGCGAACGAGGTCGTCGAGCCAGCGCTCCAGCATGTCTGCCTGGGTCGGATCGTTGGGCCGCTTACGTTCGATGCCCTGCCTGATCTCGCCGACGACGAGCACGCTGAGGTACGTGATCGCCGGTGCGTGCCGGTCCGCCCAGGCGGCGACGTGCGGATCCGGTTTCCTCCTGCGCAACTCGGAGACGACGTTGGTGTCCAGCAGGTAAGCCACCCTCAGCCGGCCAGGTCGACGTCGCGCGGGTACTCGCGCGGGCGCTCGACGTCGATATCGCCGTCGATGAACGGTTCGCTGCGCAGGAAGTCGATGAGGCTGGGTGCGTCGCCCCGGAGCCGACGGTATTCGGCGATGTCGATTACCACGGCGACTTCCTCGCCGTGCTTCGTGACGATCTGCGGTTCGCCCTCCTCGGCAGCCCGCAGCAGTTCGCTGAACCGCTGCTTGGCCTCCTGCACCTGCCAATACATCCCACCACTCCTGTCTGGTCTGTCTAGACAGATTGTACGCGGGTCAGCGCAAGGGGGAGGGTTCGTGGGTGACGAAGCGGCCGCCGAGGTACCTCGCGTCCGGGTCGTCCGGATCCAGGTCGCCCTGCTCCGCGAGGATCTCCGCCGCGTACCGCTCCGCGTCGTCCTGCGGCCGGTACCCGAGCGCGCGCGCCGGTGCCAGGTCCCACCAGCCGCGGGTGTTCGCCGAGATCCCGTACACCACCGCGTACTCCAGGTCCGGTGCGGTCAGGCAGGCGTGCACCAGGCGTACCGCGTCGCCCGGGCTGAGCCAGGTGGACAGCTGCCGGACGCTGCTGGGCCGGGCGAAACAGGAGCCGATCCGGACGCACGCCGCCCGGATGCCGTACCGGTCCGCGTAGAGGCTGGCGAGCCCCTCGCCGAACACCTTGGTGAGGCCGTAGTAGGTGTCCGGGCGGGGGCGCACGTCCGCCCCGACCAGGTCGGCGCGTGGGGTGAAGCCGACCGCGTGGTTGCTGCTCGCGTACACCACCCGGCCGACGCCGGCCCGCCGGACCGCCTCGAAGACCTGGTACGTGCCGTCGATGTTCACGCTCAGCAGGTCCGGGAACGGGCGCTCGTTCGGGTACCCGGCCAGGTGTACCACCGCGTCCACGCCGGCCATCGCGGCGTCCAGCGCGTCGGCGTCGCAGACGTCCCCGACCAGCCACTCGACGCCCTCGGCGTCCGCACCCGGGCGCAGGTCGAACCCGCGGATCTGCCAGCCCAGCGGCGGCAGCCCGGCGACCAGGAACGTGCCGACGCCGCCCGCGGCGCCCGTGATCAGGATGCGGCCCATCTGCCTCAGGTCCCTTCGTCGTGCGGATCCGGGCCGGTGGCTGCGCCGATCCGCCCGGAGTCCAGGTACGTCATGGCGACCGGTGCCCAGGCACACGCCGGTGCCGGCCGCGCTGCTCAGCGTAGACGCGTCCGGGCTGAAAACGTTCCCGCAACTACCGCCGGTTGCCGCGCAAGGCTTCCGCTGACCGGAACCACTCGGGCCTTGACGCAGGTCACGGGCGCGCCGGCGGCCACCCGATTGACCGTTCGTCGATGTGACGCATATCGTTCCAGGCAGATGTTCACCTCTTTGTCCCTAGTTCACATATGCGAACGGAGGAGCGACCGGCTCATCAGCGGCGGGCGGCCGGGGGGAGATGCTGCTGCTGCGGCGCGGGGTCGCCGCGGACAACGTGGTGGCGCTACGGGCTGGATGAATACGCTGACACTCGTGGTCACCAGCCTGCGGGCCGGCCGGGAGCGGGGGGAGAGGGTCATGGTGCCCAGCGTTCTGGTGTACCTGGCGCGCTGCGGCGGCTTCGAGCGGGGGCTGCTCAGCGGGTCGCTGAAAGGATGAGAATGACGAACATCGCGCAACGCCTGGACGGGCTGCTGTTCTTCCCGGTGACCGCGTTCGACGGCCGCGGCGGCGTGGACCTCGACGTGTACCGGCAGCACCTCAAGGCGCGGCTGGCCGCCGGCCCGGGCGCCATCTTCGCCTGCTGCGGTACCGGCGAGTTCTTCACCCTCGGCCTCGACGAGTACGCCGCATGCGTGCGCGTCGCGGTGGAGGAGGCCGCCGGCACGGTACCGGTGGTGGCCGGCACCGGGTACGGCGCGCCGCTGGCTCTCCAGTTCGCCGCGGCGGCGGCCGAGGCGGGCGCGGACGAACTGCTGGTGATGCCGCCGTACCTGGTCGACGGCGGCCAGGCCGGGCTGCGCGACCACTACCTGCAGCTGGCCGGGGCGAGCCCGCTGGACCTGATCGTCTACCAGCGGGACAACGCGATCTTCGAGCCGGACACCGTGGCCGAGCTGGCCACGCACCCGCGCATCGTCGGCTTCAAGGACGGGCACGGCAACCTGGACCTGATGCGCCGCATCGTGGGCGCGGTACGCGAGCGGCACGGCGCCGACCGGCTGGTGTACTTCAACGGCATGCCCACCGCCGAGATGTCCGCGCCGCCGTACCGCTCGGTCGGGGTGACCGGGTACTCCTCGGCGGTGTTCTGCTTCGCGCCGGACATCGCGATGGAGTTCTACCGCGCGTACCGGGCCGGTGACGATACCGGGGCGGACGCGCTGCTCGACGGGTTCTTCCGCCCGTACGTGCAGCTGCGCCTGGCCGGCAAGGGGTACGCGGTGTCCCTGGTGAAGGCCGGGGTACGGCTGGAGGGCCTGGACGTGGGCCCGGTACGCGCGCCGCTGTCCGAGCCGGCGCTGGAGCACGTGGACCGCCTGCGCGAGCTGATCGCGGCGGGACGCCGGCTGCTCGCGGAGCGGTCGTGAGTCCCCGGGTGACGGCGGTGCGCGTCACGCCCGTCGCGGTACAGGACCCGCCGCTGCTCAACTCGGTCGGCGTGCACGAGCCGTACGCGCTGCGCAGCGTGCTGGAGGTGGAGACCGACGCCGGCCTGACCGGGCTGTCCGAGGCGTACGGGGACGACCCGACCCTGGCGCGGCTGCGGCAGGCGGCACCGGCGCTGGACGGGCTGTCCATCTGGGACCTCAACGGGCTGACCCGGCGGGTGACCGTGGCGCTGGGCGAGGTGGACGCGGACACGCCCACCGAGTTGGCCGGGCCGGCCAGCGTGCAGAAGGCGGTCGCCGCCATCGTGTCCGCGTTCGAGGTGGCCCTCTACGACCTGCAGGGCAAGGCGACCGGGCAGCGCGCCTGCGACCTGCTCGGCGGCCCGGTACGCGACGCGGTCCCGTACAGCGCGTACCTGTTCTACCGCTGGGCCAAGCACCCGGTGGACCCCGGGTACCCGCCGGACGACTGGGGTGAGGCCCTGGACCCGGCCGGTATCGTCGCGCAGGCGCGGCGGCTGGTCGACACGTACGGCTTCGGCTCGCTCAAGCTCAAGGGCGGCGTGTTCCCGCCGGACGAGGAGATCGCCGCGGTCCGGGCGCTGCGCGCGGCGTTCCCGGAGCACCCGCTGCGGCTGGACCCCAACGCCAACTGGACGGTACCCACCAGCCGGCACGTGGCCGCGGAACTGGCCGGGGTGCTGGAGTACCTGGAGGACCCGACCGACGGCATCCCCGGCATGGCGGCGGTGGCGGCCGCCACGGACCTGCCGCTGGCCACCAACATGTGCGTCACCAGCTTCGCCGACATCCCGGAGTCGGTGGCCCTCGACGCGGTGCAGGTGATCCTGTCCGACCACCACTTCTGGGGCGGCTTCCGCGCCACCCAGGCGCTCGCCGGCATCTGCGCCACCTTCGGGCTGGGCCTGTCCATGCACTCCAACACCCACCTCGGCATCAGCCTGGCCGCCATGACCCACCTGGCCGCGGCCACGCCCAACCTGACGTACGCGTGCGACACGCACTCGGTGTGGCAGCACGAGGACGTGGTGGAGCCCGGGGCGCTGGTCATCCGCGACGGGGTGCTGCCGGTACCGGACGGGCCGGGGCTGGGCGTGACCCTGGACCGCACCCGGCTCGCCGCCCTGCACGAGCAGTACCTGCGCTGCGGTATCCGCCGGCGCGACGACGTGTCCGCGATGCGGGTGGCGGTACCCGACTGGACCGGATTGCGGCCCCGGTTCTGATATGGATATCGCCGCCTACCTGTACCCGTGGGACGTCGCCGGTGACCCGGCCGCGCCCGAGCGGGTCGCCGCGCTGGGACTGGACCACGCGGTGCTGGCCGCCGGGTACCACGCCACCCGGGCGGTGACGCCGCGCCACCCCGGGCACCGGGTGGTCACCGCGCCGCACTCGGCCGCGTACTACCCGACCGGCGGGCAGGTGTGGCGGGGCAGCCCGCTGCGCCCGTACCCGGCCGGCTGGCTGCCCGACCCCGACCCGTTCGGTACCGCGCTGCGCGCGCTGTCGGGCGCGGGCGTACCGGTGCACGCCTGGCTCGTACTGTCCCATGTGGACCTTCCGACCGGCGCCGGTGACCGGGACTGCGTGGTCAACGCGTACGGCGACCGGTACCCGTGGGCGCTGTGCCCGGCCCGGGACGCGGTGGCGCACTACGCCGTCACGTACGCGCGCGAGGTGGCCGGGATACCGGGGCTGCGCGGGATCGAGCTGGAGGCGTGCGGCTGGTACGGCTTCGACCACCTCAGCGCGCACGACAAGACCGCCGGGGTGGCGCTGGACGAGGCCCGCCAGTACCTGTTCTCGCTCTGCTTCTGCGACGCGTGCCGCCCGGCCTACGGGAGCGCCGGCATCGACCCGGACGAGCTGGCCGGGCGGGTCCGCGGCGCGCTGGACCCGGCGTTCGCGGGTGAGCCGGCTGCGGCGGTGCCCGAGGAGCAGGCCATCGCCGACCTGCTCGGCGTG
>DATEJJ010000505.1:0-2874 GCA_035278125.1 Rugosimonospora sp. | reverse complement strand
GGCCCCGGCCGGCGGCTCGGGCGGCTGCGCGGGCAGCTCGCCCAGGTCGAGCTGGCCGGCCGGGTACCAGGCGTCGAGCACCTGGCCGGCCCCGGTCACCGTGGCGAGGCCGACACCCCACGCGGGCGAGGCGAGAAACTCCTGCATACCTGCACAGTACTAATCTTCAGGCTGTGGTTGTTCTTGACCCCGAGACTCTGGCCGACCCGGTGGCGCTGACCCGGGCGCTGGTCGACATCGAGTCCGTCTCCGGCAACGAGCAGGTGATCGCCGGTGCCGTCGAGGCCGCGCTGCGCGGTGGCGAGCACCTGTCCGTACGCCGCTCCGGCAACACCGTGGTCGCCCGTACCGACCTCGGGCGGGCGCAGCGGGTGGTGCTCGCCGGCCACCTGGACACCGTGCCGATCGCGGACAACTTTCCCTCCACTGTGGACGGCGACGCGCTGTACGGCTGCGGTACCTCGGACATGAAGTCCGGCACCGCGCTGGCGCTGTGGCTCGCGGTACACGAGTCGGCGCCGCGGTACGACGTGACCTACTTCTTCTACGACTGCGAGGAGGTCGAGTCCACCCGCAACGGGCTGCGCCGGGTGGGCGCCGAGCACCCCGACTGGCTCGCCGCCGACTTCGCGATCCTGCTGGAGCCGACGTACGGGCTGGTCGAGGCGGGCTGCCAGGGCACCATGCGCGCCTCGGTGACGCTCACCGGGCGCCGCGCGCACTCGGCCCGCTCCTGGCGCGGCGTGAACGCCATCCACGCTGCCGGCGAGGTGCTGCGCCGGCTCTCGGGGTACCGGCCGCGCGTGGTGACGATCGACGGCTGCGAGTACCGCGAGGGGCTCAACGCGGTACGCGTCGAGGGTGGGGTGGCCGGCAACGTGATACCGGACCGGTGCCTGGTGGAGGTCAACTACCGGTTCGCGCCGGACCGCAGCGAGGCAGAAGCGGCGCGGCACGTACGGGAGGTTTTCGACGGGTTCGAGGTGGAGGTGACCGACTCGGCCGCGGGCGCCCTGCCCGGCCTGACCGCGGCGCCGGCCCGGGAGTTCCTGGACGCGGTGGGGCAGCCGCCGGTGGCCAAGTGGGGCTGGACCGACGTGGCCCGCTTCGCCAGCCTCGGCATCCCCGCGCTGAACTACGGCCCCGGCGATCCGAACCTCGCACACGCGCGGGAGGAGCGGGTCGAGCTACCCAAGATCCAGGAGGGGGCGGCCACGCTCCGCAGGTGGCTGTCGGTACCGCCGGCTAGCCTGTGATCCATGCCTGATAGATCGTCGGCGGGTGGGCCCGAGCGCCGGCAGGGCCCGGTGACGCTGCGGCGGCAGGCCGCCGCGTCGACAACGGCCGACCAGCGGCTGCTGGACTCCACGCTGCGCCAGGACTGGAAGACCAAGGACGCGTGGCGGGCGCTGCGCATCCTGTCCGAGTTCGTTGAGGGGTTCGACACCCTCGCCGACCTGCCCAACGCGGTCAGCGTGTTCGGCTCGGCGCGCAGCAAGCCGGGCAGCCCGGAGTGCGAGATGGCCGAGCGGCTGGGCGCGGGGCTGGCCCGGGCCGGGTACGCGGTGATCACCGGTGGCGGCCCGGGCGTGATGGAGGCCGCGAACAAGGGCGCCACCGAGGCCGGCGGGCGCTCGGTGGGGCTGGGCATCGAGCTGCCGTTCGAGCAGGGCCTCAACGAGTGGGTCGACCTGAGCATCGACTTCCGGTACTTCTTCGCCCGCAAGACCATGTTCGTCAAGTACGCCCAGGCGTTCGTCGTGCTCCCCGGCGGCTTCGGCACCATGGACGAGCTGTTCGAGGCGCTCACGCTGGTGCAGACCCGCAAGGTGACCCGGTTCCCGGTGGTGCTGCTGGGCGTGGAGTACTGGCAGGGCCTGCTCGACTGGATGCGCACGACCATGCTGGCCGAAGGCAAGATCACCAAGGCGGACCTAGAGTTGATCATCGTGACCGATGACGTGGACGAGGCGGTACGGCACATCGTCACGGTGGACTGGGCGCTGGCGGCCGAGGCGGCACAGGCGGCGGCGGTGGCGACGGATCTCGCGGCGTACCAGAAATCCGTTGCCGAGGGCGACCCCGGACCGGAGGCTTGACGCGGTGGCCGCCGTCTGTGTCTTCTGCGCATCCTCCCGGGAGCTGGCGCCGCGCTGGCTCGACCTGGCCCGGGATCTGGGCGTCGCGCTGGCCCGCCGCGGCCACACGCTGGTGTCCGGGGGCGGTTGCGTCGGCATGATGGGTACCGTCGCCGAGGGCGCCCGGTCGCTGGGCGCGCACACGCTGGGCGTGATCCCGCAGGCGCTGGTCTTCCAGGAGGTGGCCGACGCCGGCTGCACCGAGCTGATCACCACGGTCGACATGGCCGAGCGCAAGTCGGTGATGATGGCCAAGGCCGACGCGTTCGTGATCCTCCCGGGCGGTCTCGGCACCCTCGACGAGCTGTTCGAGGTGTGGACCACGCGTTCGCTGGCCCTGCACGACAAGCCCGTGGTCCTGCTCGACCCGGACGGCTTCTACACCGGACTGCTGGACTGGCTGCGCGGCCTGGTAACCACCGGTTTCGTCCGCGGTTCCGCGCTCGACACGCTGACCGTGGCGTCCTCGATCGAGGCGGCGGTCGAGGCGCTCTGAGTCCTGTCGGACCCGCGTGGTCTGATAGCGGGCATGAGTTACCGGCTCGTGCGGCGGCTTCCTCCCGATGCCACGCCGGTCTCCCTCGATTCCGGCCAGGCATCGGTGGTCGCCCATGTCGACGGCCCGCTGCTGGTCCTCGGCGGGCCCGGCTCGGGCAAGACGACCGCCCTGGTCGAAGCGGTCGCGGCGCGGGTCGCCGCGGGCACCCCGCCGGACCGGATCCTGGTGCTCACGTTC
>DATEJJ010000504.1:0-12469 GCA_035278125.1 Rugosimonospora sp. | reverse complement strand
GCGGCGCTGCGGCCCGTGCGCCGGCGGCCCTTCTTCACCGCTTCGTGGGTGACCAGGTGCACGTCGATCGGCCCGGATTCGGCGGTGGTGGTGACACCGACGCCGGGGGCGAAGATCTGGGCGATGCGGCCGCGCCGGCTGGCGCCGAGGACGAGCTGGGTGGCGTTGACGCCGCGGGCGAAGTCCAGCAGCGCGGCCGGGATGTCGTTGCCGACCACTTGATGGTACGAGCCGCCGAGGCTCTCCAGCAGCGCCCGCTGCCGGGTCAGGTTGGCCGGATCCGTGCCGCTGGACAGCCCGTCGCTGCGGGCCACATGCACCGCGAGCAGGTCGGCACCCTTGGTACGGGCGGCGATGCGCGCGGCGCGCCGGATCAGCGTGTCGCCTTCCGCACCCCCGGTCAGCGCCACGACCACCCGTTCCCGGGTCTCCCAGGTGGCCTGGATGTGGTGTGCGGCCCGGTACCGGTCGAGCTGCTCGTCCACCTTGTCCGCGACCCAGAGGAGGGCGAGTTCGCGCAGCGCGGTGAGGTTGCCGATGCGGAAGTAGTTGCCCAGCGCCGCGTCGACCTTGTCCGGCTTGTAGATGTTGCCGTGTGCCATGCGCCGGCGCAGCGCCTCCGGCGTCATGTCGACCAGCTCGATCTGGTCGGCCCGGCGCACGATCTCGTCGGGTACGGTCTCCCGCTGCGGTACCCCGGTGATCTGGCGTACCACGTCGTTGATGGATTCGAGGTGCTGGATGTTCACTGTGGACAGTACCGTGATCCCGGCCGCCAGCAACTCCTGGATGTCCTGCCACCGCTTCGCGTTGCGGGAGCCGGGCACGTTCGTGTGCGCCAGCTCGTCCACCAGTACCACCTCGGGGTGGCGGGCCAGGATGGCGTCGACGTCCATCTCGGTGAACTGGGCGCCCCGGTAGCTGACGGTCTTGCGGGGTACGGTCTCCAGCCCCTGGCAGAGCGCCTCGGTGTGCTTGCGGCCGTGGCACTCCACGAACCCGACCACCACGTCGGTACCCCGATCCCGGCGGCGGTGCCCCTCCTCCAGCATCTTGTACGTCTTGCCGACGCCGGGGGCGGCGCCGAGGTACACGCGCAGCTGCGCCACCGCCACCACCCCCTTCCCCGTTCAGCTCTTCCGGTACGGGTACAGCCGGTCCAGCGCGACGTTGAGCTGGACCACGTTGACCGCCGGCTGACCCATGAAGCCTAGCCCCCGGCCGGTGGTGTATCTGTCCATCAGCCGTTGCAGCGTGGCCGCGTCGAGGCCGCGGGCCCTGGCGACGCGCGGCGCTTGCAGTTTCGCGTACGCGAGGCTGATCTGCGGGTCGAGTCCGGAGCCGCTGGCGGTGACCGCGTCGGCGGGTACGGCCGGGTGGGCGGGCGCGTCACCCCGGATGGCGAGTACCACCGCCCTGGTGTAATCGGCGCCGAACTTCGCGCACTCCACCCCCACGCCCCGGTACACGGTGACGAACGGGGTTGCCGGGCAGGCTTCGTTGAGGCTGACCACCCGGGTCACCGGTCCGGTCGCCCCGGACCGGTAGAACACGCCCAGCACCGCCCCGACCCCGCCCGCGGTGCAGTACGGCCGCGACCCGTCCACGCCCTCCAGCCTGCCCGCCGCGAGGCTGCGGGCGCAGACCTGGGTGAGCAGGCTCTGCCTGCCGGTGTCGCCCTTCTTCGACGGGTCCGGCAGCGTGTCCACAATGGACTCCGGGCCCAGGTTGGAGGCGCCGGACGCGGTGGGATCCCAGCCCTTGCCGGCCGCGGACGGCCGGGTCTGGAAGTACTGGACGAGCGGGTTGCCGCCGGAGTCCACGAAGCCCTGCCCGATGATGGCGGACCCGACGGTGGTGTCGCCCACCTTCACCAGGGACCCGTCGGCCTTGCCTTTCAGGCCGGGCAGCTGCGCGATCGCGGTGACCGCGAGCGGGTACAGGATGCCGGTCAGCACGGTGAGCACGAGCAGGGCCCGCAGCGCGGCCAGGTGCTGAGAAATCCACGCGGGTAGACGCATCATGAGATCCCTGGGATGAACTGGAGGAGCAGGTCGATGAGTTTGATGCCGATGAACGGCACGATGATGCCGCCGATACCGTAGATCCAGAGGTTGCGGCGCAGCATCGCGGCCGCGCTCGACGGGGTGTACCGCACCCCGCGGAGCGCGAGCGGGATCAGCAGCACGATGATGATCGCGTTGAAGATGACCGCGGACAGGATCGCCGAGGTCGGGCTGTGCAGGCGCATGATGTTCAGTGTGGACAGTCCCGGGTAGATCGCGGCGAACATGGCCGGGATGATGGCGAAGTACTTCGCGATGTCGTTGGCGATGGAGAACGTGGTCAGCGCGCCCCGGGTGATGAGCAGCTGCTTGCCGATCTCCACGATCTCGATGAGCTTGGTGGGGTCGGAGTCCAGGTCCACCATGTTCCCGGCCTCCTTCGCGGCCGAGGTACCCGTGTTCATCGCCACCCCGACGTCCGCCTGCGCCAGCGCGGGCGCGTCGTTGGTACCGTCGCCGGTCATCGCGACCAGCCGGCCGCCCTCCTGTTCCTTGCGGATCAGCGCCAGCTTGTCCTCGGGCTTGGCCTCGGCCAGGAAGTCGTCCACCCCGGCCTCTTCCGCGATGGCCCGGGCGGTCAGCGGGTTGTCCCCGGTGATCATCACGGTACGGATGCCCATCCGGCGCATCTCGTCGAAGCGCTCCCGCATGCCCTGCTTGACAATGTCCTTGAGATGGATGACACCGAGCGCCCGGGCCGGCTGACCGTCCACATGTTCGGCCACTACCAGCGGCGTCCCACCCGAGGCGCTGATCGCGTCCACCACCGGACCGACATGGTCGGTGGGGTGGCCGCCGTGGTCGCGGACCCACTTCATCACCGCCGTGGCGGCGCCCTTGCGGACCCGCCGCGTGGTCCCCTTCTCGGCAACGTCCACACCGGACATGCGGGTCTCCGCGCTGAACGGTACCCACACCGCGTGCGACAGTTCGCCGGGCAGCCGCTCCCGCAGCCCGTACTCCGTCTTCGCGAACACCACCACCGAACGGCCTTCCGGGGTCTCGTCGGCAAGGCTGGACAGCTGCGCCGCGTCCGCCAGCGCCTGCGGGTCGACGCCGTCGACCGGGTGGAACTCGCTGGCCTGCCGGTTGCCGAGGGTGATGGTGCCGGTCTTGTCCAGCAGCAGCGTGTTCACGTCCCCGGCCGCTTCCACCGCCCGCCCGGACATCGCGAGGACGTTGCGCTGCACCAGCCGGTCCATGCCGGCGATACCGATCGCGGACAGCAGCGCCCCGATCGTGGTCGGGATCAGGCACACCAGGAGCGACACCAGTACGATGCCGGTCACGCCGTGGGAATCGAGCGCCTGCGAGTCGGGTGCGAACGCCTGCGCGCTCTTGGAGTAGATGGCCAGCGGCTGCAGGGTCGCGACCGCGAGCAGAAAGATGATGGTCAGCGCGGCGAGCAGGATGTTCAACGCGATCTCGTTGGGGGTCTTCTGCCGGTTGGCGCCCTCCACGAGAGCGATCATCCGGTCGATGAACGACTCGCCCGGCTTCTGCGTGATGCGCACCACGATCCGGTCGGACAGCACCTTCGTACCCCCGGTGACCGCCGACCGGTCCCCGCCCGACTCGCGGATGACCGGAGCGGACTCGCCGGTGATGGCCGACTCGTCCACGCTGGCGATGCCCTCGATGACATCCCCGTCGCCGGGGATGACCTGGCCCGCCTCGACCACCACCACGTCGCCCTGCTGGAGCTGCGGTGCGGCCACCGGCTCCTCGTCCAGCGCCGGCCAGCGCGGCAGCCGGCGCGCCATGGTGTCGGTCTTCGCCCGGCGCAGCGCATCCGCCTGCGCCTTGCCCCGGCCCTCGGCCACCGCCTCGGCCAGGTTGGCGAAGACCACGGTCAACCACAGCCACACCGTGGTGACCCAGGCGAACACGGTGGGATGTGCGATGGCCAGCACGGTGGTGAACACCGAGCCGACCTCCACGATGAACATGACCGGGTTGCGCCACAGCGTGCGCGGGTCGAGCTTGCGCAGCGCGTCCGGGGTGGAGCGCCACAGCTGCCTGGGGTCCATCAGCCCGCCGGAGATCCGGCGCGGTCCCGCCGGCGCCGGGCGCTGGGCCGGCGCCTGCTTGTCAATGGTGGAAACGGCCACGGGTGATCCTTGGGTGTCCATAGTGGAGGAATCGGGTTTCAGTGGACGCCCTCGGCCAGCGGGCCGAGCGCGAGGGCGGGCAGGAAGGTCAGCGCGACCAGGATGACGGTGACGCCGACCAGCATGCCGACGAACAGCGGCTGGTAGGTCTTCAACGTGCCGGTGTGCTCCGGCACGGTGCCCTGCCGGGCCAGCGAACCGGCCAGACCGAGCACGAACACCATGGGCAGGAACCGGCCGATCAGCATGCACAACCCCAGTGCGGTGTTGTATTGCGTACTCGTCACGGTCAGGCCGGCGAACGCCGAACCGTTGTTGTTGACCGCGGAGGTGAACGCGTACAGCACCTCGGACAGGCCGTGCGCGCCCGTGTTGAGCATCCCGGCCTTGCCCCAGGTACTCGCCATCGCCGCACCGACACCGATGAGTACCAGGGTCGGCATGGTCAGGAAGTACAGCGACGCGAACTTGACCTCCCGGGCACCGATCTTCTTGCCCAGGTACTCCGGGGTACGCCCGACCATCAGCCCGGCCACGAACACGGTCAGCACCGCCAGGATCAGGATGCCGTACAGCCCCGAACCGGTACCGCCGGGCGCCACCTCGCCCAGCATCATGTTGAACAGGGTCACCGCGCCGCCCAGCGCCGTGTAGGAGTCGTGGAACGAGTCCACCGACCCGGTGGAGGTCAGGGTGGTGGCGGAGGCGAAGACGCCGGAGTTGAGGACCCCGAAGCGCTGTTCGGTGCCCTCCGTCGCCGAACCCACCGCCATCGGCACGGTGCCGTGGTGGATGCCCTGCACCAGGTCCATGACGACCACGCTGCCCAGCGCCATGATGACCATCGCGGCCAGGATCGCGTAGCCCTGCTTGGTGCTGTTCACCATCCGGCCGAAGGTGCGGGGCAGCGCGAACCCGATGCACAGCAGCAGGAAAATCTCCAGCCAGTTGGTCCACGCAGTGGGGTTTTCGAACGGGTGCGCGCTGTTCGCGTTGTACGGTCCACCGCCGTTGGTACCCAGGTCCTTGATGGCCTCCTGCGACGCGTACGGCCCGCCGGTGAGGTGCTGGGTGGCCCCGGCGAGGGTGTGCACGTCATGCCCGGAGGCGAACGTCTGGATCGCACCACCGGCGATCAGCACGATCGCGGCAACCACCGAGATCGGTAGCAACAGCCGGAAGGTGAGGCGGATCAGGTCCACCCAGAAGTTGCCCAACTGGTCGGTGCGCCGCCGAGCGAACCCGCGTACCAGCGCCACCGCCACCGCGATACCCACCGCCGCGGACACGAAGTTCTGCACCGCCAGGCCGGCCATCTGCACCAGGTAGCCCATGGTGGACTCGCCGTAGTACCACTGCCAGTTGGTGTTGGTGGTGAAGCTGACCGCGGTGTTCCACGCACCGGAGGCGTACACGTCGGCGAACCCCAGCGACAGCGGCAGGTAGTGCTGCAGCCGCAGGAACGCGTACAGGAACAGGATGCTGACCGCGGAGAACGCCAGCACGCTGCGCGCGTACACACTCCACGACTGCTCGCCGTCCGGGTTCACACCGATCAGCCGGTACATGACCCGCTCGGCGCGCAGGTGCCGGGTCGAAGACACTACCCGGTACAGGTAGTCCCCCAGTGGCCGGTACGCCAGGCCGAGCGCCACGACCAGCGAGGCGAT
Source organism: Rugosimonospora sp. (assembly GCA_035278125.1). Classification (GTDB taxonomy): domain Bacteria; phylum Actinomycetota; class Actinomycetes; order Mycobacteriales; family Micromonosporaceae; genus DATEJJ01. The sequence continues at coordinate 6,622 of DATEJJ010000504.1, read as the reverse complement.
GAACAGGACGCCCGCCGTTGTGTCGCTCATCTAGAACCTCTCCGGGAACAGCAGGGCCGCGACCAGGAACACGGTCAGCGCGCCGGCCAGGACGAGGCCGACCACATTGGCGGCGCTCACAGTTTCTCCACCGCCTTGGTCACCCAGGCCAGCAAGCCGAACAGTGCGACTGTCAACAGCACGAACGCCACATCAGGCATCGCGCTTCTCCTTTTCGTCGTTCTCCAACACCAACGCACGCACCGCGGCACCGGCCCGCCACCCGTGTATCCCCTCGCCCAGCGCCACTCCCAGGGCGCCGACGAGTACCAGCAGCATCAACCGCAACACGTCGGGCGAGCCGTGCCAGGACAGTTCACCCATCCGGTCCACCAGGAAACCGTTGACCACCAGCCACGCCAGGACGCCCACCGCGGTGACCGCCCACGCGTCCCGGACGGCAAGGGCGAACAGGCCCACCGCCGCAGCCACCACCGCGAAGCGCCACCCGGTGTGAACCACGGGAATGAGTGACGCGAGCGACGCCGCCGCGACCACGGCCACGCAGCCGACGCCGACCAGGATGCCGGTGGGGGTACGGCCCTCACCGGTGGCGGCTGCCGCCACGGGTGGCCGCCAGCCACCCGGCTTCATCAACACGACCCTCTCCCGCCAGGCGCACCGCGCGACCCGGGGCGGGCCGCGTGGTGAAGTACAGCCCGCGGCTGCGGCTGGCGGGAGGGTCATTGACGGAAAAACAACGCCGGGCCCCCGGGTCTTGACAAAAAAACCATGCGGACGGCCCGGCGGCCCCGAGGAAAGCACGCGCCGGCGTCAACACCTGACCGCGGGGCTTCTACCCGGACCGGCCGGGCCCAAACACCGGTCCCGGGGTTCCCCGATGTCCACAATGGACAGCGGTCCGCCCTAGGAGCTGCGCCCGTACAGCATCTTGATGGCGGTGATGATCCATTTGATCTGGCGGGGGGTGCGGTCGAAGGTCATCGCCGGCAGGAGTGAGGGGGCGCGGCGGCGGGTGATGGCTTTGGACCGGCCGAATTCGCGTAGGCCGTCCTCGCCGTGGATGCGTCCGAAGCCGGAGTTGCCGACGCCGCCGAAGGGCAGGGTGGACATGCCGACGAAGGTGAGGCTGGAGTTGATCGCGGCCATGCCGGTGTGCAGTTGCCGGGCGATGGCCATCGCGTCGCGGCGGCCGAAGACGGCGCCGCCCAGACCGTAGCGCAGGGCGTTGGCGCGGGCCACGGCCTCCCCCGCGTCGCGGACCCGGTTGATGGTCAGGGTCGGGCCGAACGTCTCCTCGCGGACCGCGGCGGAGTCCTCCGGCACCTGCAACAGGATGGTCGGCCGCACGTAGGGTGGTTGCACCGCGTCCGGGCCACCCAGGGCCACCTGGGCGCCGTGCGCGATCGCGTCGTCGATGTGCCGGCGGATGATGTCGATCTGGGCGGGCATGGTGATCGGCCCGATGTCCGCGCCGCCGCCGGCGCCCACGGTCAGCCTGGCGGCCCGCGCGACGACCTGGCCGACGAACGCGTCGTACACCGGCGCGACGGCGTAGACACGTTCGATGCCGATACACGACTGGCCGGCGTTGGTCAGCCCACCCCACACACACGCGTCGGCCGCCGCGGCCAGGTCCGCGTCAACGTCCACGATCATCGCGTCTTTGCCGCCGGCCTCGATGAGCACCGGCGTCAACGACTCGGCGCACGCGGCCATCACCTTCCTCGCGGTCGCGGTCGACCCGGTGAAGGCCAGCTTGTCCACCCCGCTACGGCACAGCGCCGCACCCACTTCGCCCAGACCGTGCACGGTCTGCAGCACCGCATGCTCCGGCACCACCTCGGCGAACCGGTCGGCCAGCCACTGCCCCACCACCGGGGTGTACTCGCTGGGCTTGAACACCACCGCGTTCCCGGCGGCCAACGCGTACCCGATCGACCCGAGCGGGGTCAGCACCGGATAGTTCCACGGGCCGATCACCCCGACCACCCCGTACGGCTGGTACTCCAGATGCGCGGCGAACTCCGCCAGCACCAGCCGGCTACGGACCCGCCGCGGCCCCAGCACCCGGCGGGCGTTACGCGCGGCCCAGTCCACGTGCTCGATCGCGGACACGATCTCCACCACCGCCTCGGCCACCGGCTTGCCGCCCTCCCGGTTCACCAACTCGGCCAACTCCGTGATCCGGTTGGCCAGCAACGACCGCCACCGCAGCAGCCGCCGCCGGCGGGCCGGGAAGCCCAACCCGGCCCACCACCGGCCCGCGGCCCGGGCCCGCAGCACCGCCCGCGCGACATCCTCCGCGGTACACACCGGTACCCGGCCGGCCACCACCCCGGTCGCCGGGTTGGTCGAGGTCAACGCACCCTCGTCGATCAAGGGCACCCCGGGAATACGCGGAACCGTCATTCCGCCGAGGATAGGCGCCCAACCTACCCACCGGTAGGGTCACCGGGTGCACACCTACCGGTCAGCCGGGTGCACACCCGCCCCACCGATAATCAAATCAGCCACCGACGTCACCCACCGGTCCCGCACCCCGGCCGGATCCTCGGCCCGGAACGCCGCCAGCGCCCCGGCCAGGATCATCCCGTTGATCGCCCGCGCGGTCACCGGGATGTCCAGATCGGCCCGCAGAAACCCCTTGGCCACACCGTTGCGCAGGTACAACTCCGTCACCGCCCCGAACTGGTCCGTACCCTGCAACATCCGCTCGGTCAACTCCTGATCCACCCCACTGGCCTCGAAAAAGAAGATCCGCGACAACTGCGGATCGTCGATCAGCAGGTCGTACAACGCCCGACCGATGCGCTGCAACTGCGCGTGGTACTCCGCCGCCGTCCCCGCCGCCTCCGGACTCTCCGACGCGATCGCGGCCAGGATCCGCCGCCCCGCGTACCGCATCACATGCTCCGCGATGTCCCGCTTGTTCGCGAAGTACCGGTAGAACGTGCCGTGCCCCAGACCCAGCTCCCGCGCGATATCCGCGATACCCGCCTTGTGGTAGCCCCGCTCGGCGAACACCTTCAACGCTCCCGCGATGATCTCCTCCCGGCGCCGCTCGGTCAGCTCCTCACCCGGCATCCCCGCCCCTCCCCAAACCTGGCACGTCCACCCACTGGTCAGCAGGATACGACCCACCCCGCCGGCACCTGACCCGCGCCGGGGCTTGCGCGCAGGGCCACCTGATTGAAGAATGACATGTCATTCCGCTCGATCAGCGAGCTGAGAGGGGTTAGCCAAGTGGTACAGGTTGATGTCTTCTGGTCCTACGGGCTGGGCGCGAGCTTCGCGCTCGCCGCAGCCCACCAACTCAAACAGCGGGCCGAACGGGCCGCCTCCGTGCTCGGCGACCCCTACCTTGCCGGAGCCACGCTGTACTGCGCGACGATCTTCGCGCCCAGCGGCATCTGGCTGCTGTGGGCCTACCCCAACTGGGAAACCATGCAGGTCGGCAGCCACACCATGCCCGCCTGGCTGGTCGCCCTGTTCGCCATCACCAACACCACCCAAGGCATCCTCGGGTACCTCGTCACCCGCCGGCTGATCATCACCGGCCGGATACGATGGGCCGCCCTCCAGGTCGCCGCCGGCTACTTCGGCATGTTCTTCATCCTCGTCCACGGCTGGGACGGCACCGGATACCGCCGCTTCTTCTCCACCGACAAGACCGACTACCGCAACTGGGCCGCCAGATCCACCCTCTCCCACGCCCAGCACTGGGCCACATCGGGCGTCGCGCTCACCCTGCTCGCCATGGGCGTCGTGCTGATCCCGGCGATGTTCGCCCTCATGAACCGGTACCACCGCGCCGGCCTCCGCGCCGCGCACCTGCGCGGCCCGCACCCGCTCACCGCGCTGACCCTCACCCTCGGCACGATTTGCGTCGGCGTGCTCGGCCTGGCCATCGCGAGCAGCCTGTTCATCCACCTGTTCACGTCGCTGACCGGAAACGAGGTCCTGGGCTGGGGTCTCGGCGCGACCAGTTCGGCCCTGCTGCTCTGGCTGGTCGTGATCCGCCCCGGTGCGGCCGCCTCAGCGGTCGTCCGGCTGCTGAAACTGCCGGCCGACGAGGCGCCGACGCCCTCCCCCACGCACACGCCAGTCGCGGCGTGAACGCGTCGGCCCGGATAGGCTCACCGGTCGAGCGGTGGGCGCCGCTGCCGACACAGCGATGAGAGTGGAGCAATCCCATGAGCCGGCACGTCCAGGTCACCTTCGATGCCCACGACCCCGGGGCGCTGTCCGCCTTCTGGCGCGAGGTGCTGGGCTACGTCCACCCCGCCCCGCCCGGAGTCGAACTGCCCGACGGCGCCGACGTGCTGGCCGCGTGGGACGACTTCCTCGCCCGGGCCGGGGTACCGGAGCGGGAGCGCAACTCCAGGTCGGCCATCGAGGATCCGGCGGGGCACGGCCCGCGGCTGTTTTTCCAGCGGGTACCGGAAGGCAAGATCGCCAAGAACCGCGTGCACCTCGACGTGCGCGCGGCTCCTGGACTCCAGGGCGAGCAGCGGATGGCGGCGCTGGAGGCCGAGTGCGAGCGGCTCGTCGCGCTGGGTGGGACCCGGGTACAGCGCCACGAGCCCGAGCCCCCGATGAGCGCCGGCTTCATCGTGATGACGGACCCGGAGGGTAACGAGTTCTGCCTGGATTGACGCCGGCCTGCGCGGTTATGACCAGAGGGTCACTACATAACGTAGGGTCAGCCCGGTAGAGTGCCCGGGGTGAGCAGCCACCTGAGCTACGCCGAGGCGATCATCGTAGGCGCCCTGCAGGGCGTGACCGAACTCTTCCCCGTCTCCAGCCTCGGCCACAGTGTGCTGATCCCCGCGCTCATCGGCGGCGGATGGGCGCGCGACCTGAACGTGTCCACGCCCGAGTCGCCGTACCTCGCGTACATCGTGGGCCTGCACGTGGCCACCGCGATCGCCCTGCTGGTGTTCTTCTGGCGCGACTGGGTACGCATCCTCACCGGCCTCTACACCTCGCTGCGGTACCGCCGGATCCAGGGGGCGGACGAGCGGCTGGCCTGGATGATCGTGATCGGTACCATCCCGGTCGGTCTGAGCGGTTTGCTCCTGGAACACACCTTCCGCACGACGCTGGGCCGGCCGGTACCGGCCGCGGTGTTCCTCATCCTCAACGGCGCCATGCTCTACGGTGCCGAGCGGCTGCGCCGCCGCGCCGCCCGCCAGGCGACCGCGCCGGCCCTGGTCAGCCGCACCGGGCGTGCCGCGGTCTTCAGCTCCGCCAACGCGAGCGGCGCCGCCGCTACGACCACCGCCCCGGGGGTGGCCGAGCAGAACGATCCGGCCGGCTCGGACCTGCGCATCTCCCGGCGCGGCTTCGTCGAGACCACACTGATCGCCGCTGCGCAGATCCTCGCGCTGTTGCCGGGCATCTCCCGCTCCGGCGTGACCATGGGCGCCGGGCTGCTGCGCGGACTGTCCCATGAGGACGCTGCGCGGTTCTCGTTCCTGCTCGCCACGCCGGTGATCCTGGCCGCCGGGGTACTCAAGGTGCCGGACCTGTTCGGCTCGCAGGGCACCGGCATCCACGGCCAGGTGCTGGCCGGCAGCGTCGCCTCCGGGGTCTGCGCGTACGTCGCGGTCCGGTTCCTCACCAGGTACTTCGAGACCCGCACGCTGACCCCGTTCGCTGTCTACTGTGTACTCGCCGGGCTGGGCAGCCTGGCCTGGCTCACCATCGCATGACTGAGGGGGAGGATGTGACATGACGCCACCAGCGGACGGCCAGCCGGCCCGGCGGCGCGGCGCCGGGGAGTTGGAAGGGGAGGTGCTCGCCGTCCTGTGGTCCTCGCCCGCCCCGCTGACCCCGGCGCAGACCCAGGCGACGCTCGACGGCGGGCTGGCGTACAACACCGTGCACACCATCCTGACCCGGCTCTGCGACAAGGGTCTGGCCCGGCGTACTGTCCTGGATGGACGGCCGGCGTACATGCCGGTACTGGGCGCCGCCGAGTGGGCGGCCGGGCAGATGCGGGCGGTACTGGACCGGGGTGTCGACCGCACCGCGATCCTGCACCGCTTCGTGTCCACACTGGACCCGGCCAGCGAGGAGATCCTGCGCGACGCGCTGCGCGAGCCGCGGCCCGACAGCCCTGCCGCGGCGCCGCGCGTCGCGGGCGACCCCCAGGCGCCCTGATGCGTACCGCCGTCTACTGCCCGCTGGTGTGCTCGATGCTGTTCGGCCTGTTCGGGCCCAGGCTGGCGCTGCGGCACCTGTCGCCGCGCGGTGGAATGTGGACACTGAGCGTGGGCGCGGTGCTGTCCGCGCTGGCCTCGACCTGGTCGCTGGCCCTGCTGGCCGGCACGCTGCTGGACGAGGTGGTGCCCGACATCCTCGGGCGCCGGTTCCACACTCCCGTCAACGACCTGGTGGCCGCCATCGCCGTGGTGCTGCTGCTGCTCGGCCTGGGCCGGCTGGTACACACCGCGGTGGCCCGTGCCCGGCTGCACCGGCGGCTGCGCCGCTCGTGCGCGTACAGCCGCGGACCGGTGGTGGTGCTCGCCGATCCCGCGCCGCAGGCGTTCGCGCTGCCCGGCGCCGGCGGCCGGGTGGTCGTCAGCCAGGGCATGCTGGCCGCGCTGTGCCCGGA
>DATEJJ010000503.1:0-18863 GCA_035278125.1 Rugosimonospora sp. | reverse complement strand
ATGTAGATCACGAGCAGCCAGGCGCCGGCGCCGCCCACCAGGGCGAACCACGCGCCGCCGGGCAGCAGCCGGCGGCCGGTCCCGGCCAGGGCCACCGCCACGACGGCGAGTACCACTGCCGCCGCGCCGAGGTAGGACAGGCCCTCGACCATGTTGTCCGGCAGGTACCAGAACGGCTTGCTGCTGGTGTCGCCGCCGACGCCGCCGAAGGTCCACGGCGCGAAGCTGGTGGCCAGCTCCGCCAGGCTGAGGTGGTGGGTGGGCGCCTGGGTGCGGCCCTCGATCAGCCAGTTCCGGTAGAACTTCGTGAACGGCAGCAGCTGTACCGCGGCCAGCGCCACCCCGGCACCGGCCGCGGCGGCGCCCAGCCCGGTGAGCCAGGCCAGCCGGCGCGGCTGCCTCCGGTACTCCGCGAGCAGCCGGACCGCCGCGTACGGGACCGCCGTCATCAGGGTGAACGCGGTCACCGCCGGGAACCCGCCCAGCAGCATGGCCGCGATCGGCAGGCTGAGCAGTACCGCGTCGGTGGGCCGGCGGCGCTGCACCACCCGCTCGACGCCCCAGAACACCCACGGGATGAACGCCGCGACCCGGGTCTGCGGCCAGTTGGTCCAGACGACCATGAACGCAGAGCCGGCGAAGACCGTACCGCCGAGCAGCGCCGCCGCCCGGCCCAGCCGCAGCCGCCGCAGGAACAGGAACGCGCCCAGGAGGGCGCAGCCGATCTCCAGCAGCTTCTCGTACGCGGGCGCGAGCCACGCCGGCAGCACGTAGTACGGCAGCGTCAGCGGGTTGAACAGCGCGTAGCTGGGCGTCTGGCCGAGCGGGATACCGCCCGAGGTGTACGGGTTCCAGTTGGCCGGGTGCCCGTCGCGGACGGACTGCACGTACAGGTCGGTGTTGGGGAACTCGGCGGTGTACGTGTCGTCGGTGAACGTGTTCTGCACCCGGTCCGGGGCGAGCCCGGCGTCGTAGTACGGGCTGCGGGTGCCCAGCTCGTCGGTGCCGGCGAACACCGACAGCCCGAGCAGGGGGCTGCCGATGCTGCCCAGCATGAAGAAGACCGCGGCGATGAGGGCTACCGAGGTGAGCGGCCCGGGCAGCCGCCGCCGGCGCCGGGTACGCGCCGGGGGCGGTGCCTGGTCGAGCAGCTCGTCGGTGACGTCCGCCTGGGTCTGGTCATCTACGGTCACAAAGGTTCACCAATACTGAGCGGTCCTCTGGAGGCGCGGCTCAGTAACAGTACTGTCAGCTGTCGCCGCCGGTCTCACCCACCGGCGCGGCACCGACGTCCTCCAGGGCGTACTTCGCAGCCGCGTCGGCGGGTACGTTCGCCGGTACCGTACCGGCCAGCGCGAGCTGGCGCAGCGTGGCGACCGTGATCGACTCGCCGTCCACGTGGAAGTGCCGGCGCAGCGCGTGCCGCGTGTCGGACAGCCCGAACCCGTCCGTACCCAGCGAGGTGTACGGCCCGGGTACCCAGCGGGAGATCAGGTCCGGTACCGCCCGCATGAAGTCGGACACGGCGACCACCGGGCCGGGCTGGTCGCCCAGCGCGGCGGTCACGTACGGCACCTTCTGCTCCCCGCCCGGGTGCAGCAGGTTGTGCTCCTCCGCGGCCACCGCGTCGCGCCGCAGCTCCACCCAGGAGGTCGCGGACCACACGTCGGCCGCCACGCCCCAGTCCTGCGCGAGCAGCTCCTGCGCGCGCAGCGCCCAGCCCATCCCGGTGCCGGAGGCCAGGATCTGCGCCCGCGGCGCGCCCTCGCCCAGGCTCGGCGCGGGTGCGTACCGGTAGAGGCCCTTGAGCAGGCCGGGTACGTCCAGCCCGGCGGGCTCGGCCGGCTGCGTGATCGGCTCGTTGTAGACCGTCAGGTAGTAGAAGACGCTCTCCGGGTGCTCGCCGTACATGCGGCGCAGCCCGTCCTCCACGATGTAGGCGATCTCGTACGCGAACGCCGGGTCGTAGCTGAGCACCGCCGGGTTGGTCGCGGCGAGCAGGTGCGAGTGCCCGTCCTCGTGCTGGAGCCCCTCGCCGTTCAGCGTGGTGCGCCCGGCGGTCGCGCCGAGCAGGAAGCCGCGCGCCATCTGGTCGGCCGCCGCCCACAGCCCGTCACCGGTGCGCTGGAAGCCGAACATCGAGTAGAAGATGTACAGCGGGATCATCGGCTCGCCGTGCGTGGCGTAGCTGGTGCCGGCGGCGGTGAACGAGGCGACCGAGCCGGCCTCGTTGATGCCCTCGTGCAGGATCTGCCCGGTGGTCGACTCCCGGTAGGACAGGAACAGCTCCCGGTCGACCGGGGTGTAGTTCTGGCCGTGCGGCGAGTAGATCTTCGCGGTCGGGAACAGCGAGTCCATGCCGAAGGTACGCGCCTCGTCCGGGATGATCGGCACCCAGCGCTTGCCGAACTCCTTGTCCCGCATCAGGTCCTTGAGCAGCCGGACGAAGGCCATCGTAGTGGCCACCTTCTGCTTGCCCGAGCCGCGCTTGACGTCCGCGTACGCCTCGCTCTGCGGCAGCGCCAGCGGGATCGTGGTGGTACGCCGGGCCGGCAGGTACCCGCCCAGCGCCTGGCGCCGCTCCTGGAGGTACTGGTACTCGTCGGACTTCTCGCCCGGGTGGTAGTACGGCGGCAGGTACGGGTTCTCCTCCAGCGCCGCGTTCGGGATCTCCAGGTACAGCCGGTCGCGGAAGGTCTTCAGGTCCTCCAGCGTCAGCTTCTTCATCTGGTGGGTCGCGTTGCGCGCCTCGAAGTGCGAGCCCAGCGTCCAGCCCTTGACCGTCTTGGCCAGGATCACCGTGGGCTGCCCCGTGTGCGCCACCGCCGCGTCGTACGCCGCGAACAGCTTGCGGTAGTCGTGCCCGCCCCGCTTGAGGTTCCAGATCTCGTCGTCGCCGAGGTGGTTGACCATCCGGCGGGTACGCGGGTCGCGGCCGAAGAAGTGCTCGCGCACGTACGCGCCGGACTCCGCCTTGTAGGTCTGGTAGTCGCCGTCGGGCGTCACGTTCATCAGGTTGACCAGCGCGCCGTCCACGTCGGCGGCGAGCAGCGGGTCCCACTCCCGGCCCCAGATCACTTTGATCACGTTCCAGCCGGCGCCGCGGAAGAACGCCTCCAGCTGCTGGATGATCTTCCCGTTCCCGCGTACGGGCCCGTCCAGCCGCTGCAGGTTGCAGTTGATCACGAAGGTGAGGTTGTCCAGCTCCTCGCGGGCGGCCAGGCCGATGGCGCCCAGCGACTCGGGCTCGTCCATCTCGCCGTCACCGAGGAAGGCCCAGACCCGCTGCTGCGAGGTGTCCTTGATGCCGCGGTTCTGCAGGTACCGGTTGAACCGGGCCTGGTAGATCGCGTTCAGCGGGCCGAGCCCCATGGATACCGTGGGGAACTCCCAGAAGTCGGGCATCAGCCGGGGGTGCGGGTACGAGGGCAGGCCGCCGCCCGGGTGCGACAGCTCCTGCCGGAACCCGTCGAGCTGCTGCTCGGACAGGCGCCCTTCGAGGTACGCGCGGGCGTACATGCCGGGGGAGCCGTGGCCCTGGAAGAAGACCTGGTCCCCGCCGCCCGCGTGGTTCTTGCCCCGGAAGAAGTGGTTGAAGCCCACCTCGTACAGGCTGGCCGAGCTGGCGTACGTGGAGATGTGGCCGCCCACCCCGATCGCCGGGCGCTGCGCCCGGTGTACCAGCATGGCCGCGTTCCACCGGATGTACGCGCGGATGCGCCGCTCGATGTACTCGTTACCCGGGAACCACGGCTCGCGCTCGGGCGGGATGGTGTTGATGTAGTCGGTCGTCGTCAGCGGAGGTACCCCGACGTGCCGCTCCCGCGCCCGCTCCAGCAGGCGCAGCATGATGTACCGGGCGCGTTTGGCGCCGCGCTCGTCTATCACACCGTCGAGCGACTCGACCCACTCGGTGGTCTCCTCCGGGTCGATGTCCGGCAGCTGGCTGGGTAGGCCGTCGCTGATGACCGGTCGCTTACGTTCCGTGGCCACGGGCGTATGTCCTCTCACGTCGAGCCGGTTGCCGAGCGTCCTGGGTATCGGCGCCCCGATCCAGGCCCGAACCTCCACTGGTGGGGTATTTTCCTCTACGCCATCCTGCCGCTCAAAGCGGCGTGGCGTCACCTTGTCGCGGGTACAACGTCACCCGCAACACATACCTGTCGGTAACCTATGCTGGGACGCGATGCGGACAGAAGTGATCACGGTACGCACCGGCGGCAGCTCCACCGTACGCGACATCACGGAGGAGGCGACCGCTTTCGTCTCCGGCCTCGGTGACGGTCTGCTGCACGTGTTCGTGCCGCACGCGACGGCCGGCCTGGCCATCATCGAGACCGGTGCCGGCTCCGACGACGACCTGCTGGGCGCGCTGGACACGCTGCTGCCCCCGGACGACCGCTGGCGCCACCGGCACGGCTCCCATGGTCACGGCCGCGACCACGTGATGCCCGCCTTCGTCTCCCCGTCGGTGACGCTGCCGGTGCTGGCCGGCCGCATCGCCCTGGGCACCTGGCAGTCGATCTGCCTCGTCGACCCCAACACCGACAACCCCAACCGCCAGATCCGCTTCTCCTTCATCTCTGATTAGGTAAAGGAGCGTTACACGGCGAGGTCGCGATTGGCGAAGCGGGCTGTGGCGGCGGCGATCAAGACGGCGGCGACCGCGACGAGGAGGGCGCTCCAGCCGAGTTGGACGCCGTTGACCAAGGGCTTTCCGGCTGAGTACCAGTAGAACGGAGAGAGTTTCTGCGCCCAGCTCAGGCCGGCCACCTGCGGCGCCAGGTTGTTGCCGAAGTACCCGGCGACCAGCACCACCACCGACACCGTGACGGCCGCGGCCCGCCGCCCGGTGGCCGCGCCGACCGCCAGCGACAGCGCCGCGAAGCAGATCCCGAACAGCGCCAGTTGCAGGCTGGCCGCGGCCAGGTGACCCGCGCCCACGGACGAGAGCTTCGCCGGCCCCGAGATCGCCAGCAGCAACAGGTACGCCACCGCACAGATCAGCACCACCTGTACGGCCAGCGCGCCCATCCGGGACAGCAGCAGGCGGGTACGGCTGACCGGGTGCGCCAGCACCAGATCCAGTACCCCCGCCTCCTCGTCCCCCGCCACCGCGCGGGACCCGGCGATCACCGTGAAGATCGCCAGCAGTACCGGCACCAGCAGCCCGAACACGTACGACCCCAGGTACCCGGCCGGGCTGGTCAGGTCCTCGATGTTGAACGCCCGCTTGATCGACTCCGGGTAGTTCTTGAGCGCCTGCGCGAACGCGGGCTTGCTGATCGACGGGTAGAACGAGGAGTACATGACGGCCACCAGGCCGATGCCCAGCGCCCAGCCGAACAGCGCGCGCCGGCCGTCCCGTAGTGCTTTCGTAAACGGATCAGACAGCAGCATCGACGGTCCCCCGGTAGTAGGTGAAGAACAGTTCCTCCAGGTCCGGCTCCTCGGACAGCAGGCTCACCACCGTGTGCCGCGCGGCGGCCTTGACCAGCGCGTCCGCCCGACCCGACAGCCGGCAGTGCAGCACGCTTCCGCTCACCGCCACGTCACTCACCCCGGGCAGCGCCGCGAACTCCGACGGCGGTACCGGCTCCGCGAAGTGGATCTCCACGCTGCGCACCGCGCGCTCGCGCAGCTCCTCCACCCGCTCCACCGCGACCATGCGGCCGTCCCGCACGATGCCGACCCGGTCGGCCGTGTGCTGCACCTCGCTCATCACATGCGAGGACATGAATACGGTACGGCCGGCCTCGCGCGCCTCCCGCACCATCGCCACGAAGGTCTGCTGCAGCAACGGGTCCAGCCCGCTGGTCGGCTCGTCCAGGACGAGCAGTTCGGGCTCGTGCATGAACGCCTGCAGCAGCCCCACCTTCTGCCGGTTGCCCTTGGAGAGGCTGCGGATCCGGGCGCCGAGGTCCAGATCGAGCCGCTCGGCCAGGGCCTGGATCCGCGCCGCGGGCACCCCGCCGCGCAGGTTGCCCAGGTACGCCAGCAGCTCCCCGGCGCTCTGCCGGCCGTCCACGGTGAAGTCGCCGGGCAGGTACCCGATCCGCCGGCGCAGCACCGGTCCGGCGTGGCGGGGCTGCGCGCCGAGCACCGTGACGCTGCCACCGCTGGGCCGGATCAGGTCCAGCAGGATCCGGATGGTGGTGGTCTTGCCCGCACCGTTCGGCCCGAGGAAGCCGTAGACCTCGCCGGTCTGTACGGACAGGTCCAGCCCGGCCAGGCCGCGGCGGCGCCCGTACTGCTTGCTCAGCTCTTCGGTACTGATCGCCAGGTCAGCCACGGTGTTCATCTCCATACTCGGCCTTGAAGCGGTCCACCAGCCTGGGTAGCTCGCGCTCCATGAAGGCGTAGAAGTCGCGGTTGCGGCGCAGCCGCTGGGCGCGTGGCGCGTCCTCGCCGCCGAGCAGCTGTACGCCGCGGTCCATCAGCTCGCGGAAGATCCGGTAATTGTCGCTCTGGGTGGCGCGCATGATCGCGTCCTCGGTCATCTCGTACACCTTGTGCCGGCCCGGCCCGGGTACCCGGCGGATGAGCCGGTTGTTCTCGAGGATCCGGGTACCCATGCTCACCGAGCCGCGGGACAGGTCGAGCGCCTGCGCCAGCTGGGTGCCCGACTGCTGCGGCGGGTCGCACACCATCAGCCAGGCCAGCAGCTTGCCGTAGGCGCGGGGGAGGCCCATGCCCTCCAGCACCACGGCGGCGTGTTCGGCGTACTCGCGCTCATCGTTCATCTGATCCTCAAGTTTCAGTACTTTTTGAAAGTAGCACGCACATGGCGCCCCGCGCGAGCAGCGCGAGCGCCTTTACGGCAAGCGGAAGTCGAGATCCGGCTCGATGGTCGCGGTGTCCATCTGCGCCTTCTGCAGGCGGCCGGAGTAGTCCCAGTTCAGCGCCTGCCAGCGGGTGAACTGGTCGAGCACCCAGACGCCGGACTGGCGCGAGCCGTTGCCCGAGCGCCCGTTGCCGCCGAACGGCAGGTGCGCCTCGGCGCCCGACGTCGAGTTGTTCACGCTGACCATGCCGGCCCGTACCCCGGCCCGGAACGCGAACGCCTTGCGCGGGTCGGTCGTGTAGATCGACGAGGACAGCCCGTACCCGGGCAGGTTGGCCAGGTCGATCGCCTCCGCCAGGTCGCGGTACGGCAGCACGCCGACCAGCGGGCCGAACGTCTCCGTGCGGAACACCTCGTCCTCCGGGCGTACCCCGGCCAGGATCACCGGGTGGTAGAACAGCCCCTGCTCCGGGTCGCCGGCGAAGCCCGTGCGCGGGTTGGCCCCGGTGATCCGGCCGGTACCGGTCGAGCCCAGCACCCGGTGGTGCGGCTGGATCCAGCCCAGGAACTCCTCGTACCGCGCGGCGAACCGGTCGGACAGCAGCGGCCCGCAGACCACGTCCTCCCGGGTCGGGTCGCCGACCGGGGCCGCGCGTACCGCCCGGTCCAGGCTGTCCACAAAGGACTCGTACACCGACTCGTGCACGATGGCGGTCCCGAGCGACGTGCAGCGCTGCCCGGCGGTACCGAAGCCGCTGAACAGCGCGCCCTCGACGGCCAGCGGCAGGTCGGCGTCCTCGGTGACCACCATCGGGTTCTTGCCGCCCAGCTCCAGGCAGGGCGCCTGCAGGTACCGGCCGCACAGCTCGCCGATCCGCGCGCCCACCTCCGACGAGCCGGTGAAGCCCACCTTGTCCAGCGTGCCCTCGGCCAGCGCCGCCGCCAGCCCCGCGAAGGTGGCCGCGCCGTCCGCGTACACCACGTCGAAGACGCCGTCGGGTACGCCGCTGCGCCGGATCAGCTCGCCGAACGCGTCCGCGCAGGCCGACGCGTACTCGGCCGGCTTCCAGACCACCGCGTTGCCGCACAGCAGCGCGGGTACCAGGTACCAGCTGGGGACAGCGACCGGGAAGTTGCCGGCGGTGATCACGGCGGCCACCCCGACCGGTACCCGGAACGTGAAGAGCTGCTTGTCCGGCATCTCGCTGGGTACCGTCTGCCCGTACAGGCGCCGCCCCTCGCCGAGGAAGAAGTCGCAGGTGTCCACGACCTCCTGCACCTCGCCGCGGGCCTCCACGATCGGCTTGCCCACCTCGCGGGTGACCAGCCGGGCCAGCGCGTCGACGTTGGCCCGTACCAGCCGGCCCAGGTTCGCGATCACCTGCCCGCGTACCGGCGCCGGTACCGCCGCCCAGCCCCGCTGCGCCACCCGCGCCGAGCGGCAGGCCGCGGCCAGCGTCTCCGGCCCCGCCAGCCGTACCCGCGCCACCACGTCGTCCAGCCGGGCCGGGTTGACCGAGTCGAGCACCTGATCCCCGTCCGGTACGGGCTTCCCGCCTACCGTCGAGCTGAGCGTCCCCATCGCGCCACCATAACGCCCGGCCAGGCTGGCTACCCTGGGTGTCATGGCCCGCCGCATCTTCTCACCAGCGACGCAGCGCGGCGAGCAGTCCGCTGCCGTGGTGGACCTGCTGCTGCGGATCGCCGGCGGGCTGCAGCACCGGATCGAGGCGGAGGTGGCCGCGCTCGGGCTGACCCCCGCGGTCGGGCGGGCGCTGTACGAGCTGGACCCGGACCGGCCGGTACCCGCCCGTGACCTGGCCGCCTCGCTGGCGTGTGACCGATCCAACATCACCGGGCTGGTCGACCGGCTGGAGCAGGCCGGGCTGGTACGCCGGCAGATCGATCCAGCCGACCGGCGAATCAAGACGCTGGTCGTCACCGAGGCCGGGCGCCAGGTGCAGCGGCAGATGCGGCAAGCCATCGCCGGCTGCGGTGACCTGCTCAGTCCGCTGTCCGACAGGGATCTTGTTACCCTGCGCCGGCTGTGTTCGGCGCTGCTCACCACCCTGGAGCCGGGACCGGCGTAGTCACTGCCGGGGAGTGGCCGGGTGGCATAGCGGGTAATCGTTCAGTAATGCTGTCGGACGTGACCTCCCCTCAAGATCTCGACGAGCGGTTCCGGACGGTTGTCGGGGCACTGGACGCCCCTCCCGCGCGGCGCGAGGCGGACGAGCCGGTACGCGACGGCGCCACGCTGACCGGTACCCACGCGTACCAGATGTTCTCCGCCCAGCTCGCCAGCCGCCACCTGGACCTCGCCGCACGGTGGCTGCGCAGCTTCGGTGAGGGGTACTACACCATCGGGTCGTCCGGCCACGAAGGCAACGCCGCCGTGGCCGCGGCGCTGCGCCACACCGACCCGGCGCTGCTGCACTACCGCTCCGGCGGGTTCTTCTGCGCCCGGGCCATGCAGGCCGGCGGCTGGCAAGCGCCACCGGAGACCGGCTCGACCAGCTTCGCCGGCCTGGACGACGCCATCCGCGACGTGCTGCGCGGCCTGGTCGCCTCCGCCCGGGAGCCGATCGCCGGCGGCCGGCACAAGGTCTTCGGCAGCGCGCCGCTCAACGTCATCCCCACCACCTCCACCATCGCCTCGCACCTGCCCCGGGCCGTCGGCGTCGCGTTCGCCATCGAGCGCAACCGCCGGGTCCGCGCGCTGGCCCCGGCCAACCCCGAGCCGCCCGCCCCCGGCACCGAACCCGCCTGGGTGGCCGCCGCCGACTGGCCCAGCGACGCGCTCGTGCTCTGCTCGTTCGGCGACGCCTCGATCAACCACGCCAGCGCCACGGCCGCGTTCAACACCGCCGGCTGGTGCGACCACACCGGCCTGCGCCTGCCCGTGCTGTTCGTGTGCGAGGACAACGGCATCGGGATCAGCGTCCGGTCGCCTAAGGGCTGGGTCGAGCAAACCCTGTCCCAGCGGCCCGGGCTCAACTACTTCACCGCCGACGGCTGCGACCTGGTGGCCACATTCGAGGCGGCCACCCGGGCCGCCGCCTGGGTACGCCGGCACCGGCGGCCGGCGGTACTGCACCTGACCATGGTGCGGCTGATGGGGCACGCCGGCGCCGACGCCGAGGTCGGCTACCGCACCACCGACGAGATCGCCGCCGACCTGGACCGCGACCCCCTGGTCGCCACCGCGACGCTGCTCGCCGAGGCCGGCATCGCCACCCCGTCCGAACTTCTTTCCCGGTACGACGAGATTGGCTGGCAGGTCCGCAAGCTGGCCGAGGAGGTGCTCGCCGAGCCCAAGCTCACCAGCGCCGCCGAGGTGGTCGCGCCGCTCGCCCCGCGCCGACCCGCGCGCGTGGCCCGGGCCGTCGCCGAGGCCGGCGAGGCGGTGACCGCCGCGCGCGACACGGTCTTCGAGGGCCGGCGGCCGGAGGACAGCGGTCCGCTGACCCTCGCCCAGGCCATCAACGCCACCCTCACCG
This sequence comes from Rugosimonospora sp., assembly GCA_035278125.1. Classification (GTDB taxonomy): domain Bacteria; phylum Actinomycetota; class Actinomycetes; order Mycobacteriales; family Micromonosporaceae; genus DATEJJ01. The sequence continues at coordinate 8,579 of DATEJJ010000503.1, read as the reverse complement.
ACGCGCTGCACTCCTGGTCGCAGGCGCTGCTGTTCGGCGAGGACGTGGCCGCCAAGGGCGGGGTGTACGGCGTGACCAAGGGCCTGCGCGAGCGGTTCGGCGCCTCCCGGGTCTTCGACACCCTGCTCGACGAGACCTCCATCCTGGGGCTCGCGCTGGGCGCCGGGCTCACCGGCCTGCTGCCCATCCCCGAGATCCAGTACCTCGCGTACCTGCACAACGCCGAGGACCAACTGCGCGGCGAGGCGGCCAGCATGTCCTTCTTCTCCAGCGGCGCGTACCGCAACCCGCTCGTGCTGCGCATCGCCGGGCTGGCGTACCAGGAGGGCTTCGGCGGGCACTTCCACAACGACAACGGGCTGGCCGTACTGCGGGACATCCCCGGCCTGGTCGTGGCCTGCCCGGCCCGTCCCGACGACGCCGCCGCGCTGCTGCGAACCCTGCTCGCATCGGCGCTTGTCGACGGTACCGTCGGCGTGTTCCTGGAGCCGATCGCGCTCTACCACACCCGCGACCTGTACGCCCCCGGCGACGGCGCCTGGGCCGCCGCGTACCCGCCGCCCGCCGAGTGGTCCGGCGCGCACGTGCCCGTCGGCCGCGCCCGGGTCGACATCACCGGCTCCGGCGAAGACCTCACCATCCTCACCTTCGGCAACGGCGTGCGGATGTCCCTGCGCGCCGCCGCCCAGCTCGCCGAGGCCGGCATCGGATCCCGCATTGTGGACCTGCGCTGGCTCGCGCCGCTGCCCGTGGACGACATCGTGCGCGAGTCAGCGGCCACCCGACGCGTCCTCGTCGTGGACGAGACCCGGCGCTCCGGCGGCGTCGGGGAAGGCGTCGTGGCGGCGCTGACCGACCGTGGCTACGTGGGATCCGCCCTGCGTGTGGCCTCGATCGACTCGTTCGTCCCACTCGGGGCCGCCGCCCGACATGTCCTGGTCAGTGAGGAATCCATCATCCAGGGGGCACGCTCGCTCCTCGAGAGCCAGTGATCCTCACGGGAGGAGCGGCCTAGGGCCGCGCCGACCAGTACATTTTGCGATGTGTACGGTGTGCCACTTGCGCGGGGCGCCCGGACCTTGTGGACTACGCGCTAACAGCGTCGAGTGCGACGCTGCGAGGAACACTTGAGGAGGCAAGTAACAGTGAGCGCGACCGCTGGTCAGGCCGCCGATGGCGTACGCAGCCTGGCGGACCGGTTCGGCATCGAACCGGGGATGGTCGTTATGGAGATGGGGTACGACGACGACGTCGACGAAGATCTCCGCGACGCCCTGATCGATCGTTGCGGGGAGGAGTTCGTCGACGAGGATACAGACGAGGTGGTCGACGTGGTGCTGCTGTGGTGGCGCGACGGCGACGGTGACCTGGTTGACACGCTCGTCGATGCCATCGCCCCGCTGGCCGACAACGGCGCTGTGTGGCTGCTGACCCCCAAGGCCGGCCGCGCCGGTCACGTGGAACCCAGCGAGATCACGGAGTCGGCGCCCACGGCCGGACTCCAGCAGACATCGATCATCAGCGCTGGTAAAGACTGGAGTGGCGCCCGGCTGGTGGCTCCGCGGGCGGCACGCAGCAAGCGTTGATCATCCAGGTTCACACGTGAGGGGTACGCATGCCGATCGAGGTAGGCGCGGCGGCGCCTGACTTCGTCCTCAAGGACCAGAACAACCAGGAGGTACGCCTCTCCGACTTCCGTGGTCGGAAGGCTGTCCTGCTGGTCTTCTACCCGCTGGCCTTCACCGGTACCTGCCAGGGCGAACTCTGCCAGGTCCGGGACAACCTGAACGACTTCGTGAACGACGACGTGCAGGTGCTGACGGTCAGCGTGGACTCGGCGTACAGCCACAAGATCTGGGCGGACCAGCAGGGGTACGACTTCCCGCTACTCGCGGACTTCTGGCCCCACGGCGCGGTCGCCCAGGCGTACGGCGTGTTCAACGAGGAAAGGGGCTTCGCGAACCGGGGTACGTTCGTCATCGACCGCGACGGCGTGATCCGCTTCGCGGAGATGAACGGTCCTGGCCAGGCGCGCGACCAGGAGGGCTGGCGCAAGGCGCTGGCGCTGGCGACGTCCTGAGCGACTCACCGGGTACCCGGCGCCCGCTGCGGGGCGTCGGGCAGGTGACCCGCGTCCAGCGCGGGTACCCGGCGACACGGTACACTTGCCGCCTGTCCGGGCGCGTAGCTCAGCGGAAGAGCACTCGGCTTACAACCGAGGGGTCGCTGGTTCGAACCCAGCCGTGCCCACCCGATCGTGCCATCTCGTATCGCCGACCGTGAGGAACCCGCCCCAGCGGGCGGGTCCAGCACTTCTCGGGTCAGCTATCTATCGCAAGTCATCACCGTCCGGTCGCCCGCGTAGAGCCGCCCACCGTTGCCTGCGCCGGTAACCTCCAGCACCGGAACCCCGTCCTCCAGATCGAGGTCGCGCCGTTCGTCCGGCGTGGGCATCCGGGTAATGACACGCTCGCCGGGGACGAGCTGCACCGCTTGCCGGTCGGAGTCCTGCCGGACGAACGTGCCGTAGCCGCGGCGCATCACGAGCAGCCCCTCGGCTCGTAGCAGCCGCATGGCCGAGCGGACGGTTTCGCGTGCCGCGGCATAGCGCTTGCCCAACTCGGGTTCAGAAGGCAGTTGTGTGCCGGGCGGCAGTTCGCCGGTGGTGATGCGCCTGCGGAAGTCATCCGCGATCCATCTGTACAGGGGGATGTCCGTACCTCTCACGCCGCAACTGTACACGAAGGGCCGTGCCGTGGAAAACCCGCGCTTCGATCTCGTGCGGTGACGGTGGAACAATTCTTTGGTATTCGGTGGGAGTGGTGGTAGTTCGACTCGACTTAGCGGCGGCCGCGTCGACACCTGGTCCGTTCCTTGCAAGGACTGTGGTGCTCCTGCGCCGGTGCGGGGATGGTGGACCCTTTGCGGTGGCGAGAGGAGGCTAGTAGATTAACCAAATATTAGTTCCGCCGCTGTGGCACGTTGGCCGACCGGCCGGCGGCCGGCACGAGATGGCTTGGCCATGCCGGTACGACACCCGTCAAGCACCCCGAGGAGATTGTCGCAATGATCGACTTTGGCGGGCACGTCGTGATCGTTACGGGGGGAGGGCGGGGTCTGGGCCGCCTGTACGCGCTGGAGTTCGCGCGCCGGGGCGCGTCCGTTGTCGTCAACGACCTCGGTGGCTCCGTGATCGGCGAGGGCTCTGACCACAGCGTCGCCGCTCAAGTCGTCGAGGAGATCGAGCGCGCGGGAGGTACCGCGGTGGCATCCCATGCGTCCGTCGCCGATCCGGACGGCGGGGAGGCGATCGTGCGTACCGCGCTCGACCGCTTCGGCCGCCTGGACGCGGTCGTGAGCAACGCGGGGATCTTCCAGACTATGGGCTTCGACCAGCTGACCCCGGCCGACTGGCGGCGCATGCTGACCGTGCACCTGGACGGCGGCTTCTACCTGAGCCAGCCGGCGTTCCGGGTGATGAAGGCCCAGGGCTACGGCCGGTTCGTGTTCATCTCCTCGTCCGCGGGGTTCTTCGGGCAAGCCGAAGCAGCGCACTACGCCGCGGCCAAGGCGGGCCTGCTGGGACTGACGAACGTCCTCGCCATCGAAGGCGCACCATACGGCATCCTGGCCAACACCGTGCTTCCTACCGGCCACTCGCGGATGGTCACCGCCACGGTCGAGGGCATGGACCAGATCCCGGAGGTGTCGACGTTCCTGAAGGCCATCGAGCCCGAACTCGTCGTGCCCATGGTCGTGTTCCTCGCCAGCCGGTCCTGCAACTTCACCCACCACAACTATTCAGCGTGCGCCGGCCGCTACGCACGGGCCTTCGTCGGGCTTGGCGAAGGCTGGTACGCCGAACCGGGCAGCAGCCCGACCGCCGACGACATCGGGGCTCACCTCGCCGAGATATCAGCGACCCAACCGCACTCCGTACCAGAGTCGATCTATGACGAGGTCGCGGGCATCTGGGCGCTCTTGGGGATCGCCAGTTAGTTAGGTGGGATAGTTCCGCGTTTGGTCGGTGCCTCTGATCCCGTCATCCCCAGCGCCCTGATCTCGATGGCCTGCCGCAGCAGCGTGACCAAGCCTTCGGCGTGCTCGCCGTCCAGGTCGATGTGGGCAAAGGCTCTGCTACAGGTCACGGCATTGTCCGCGGCCAACTCGCACTCTTCGTCTTCCAACCGAGACTCCAGGGTGAGATCGAGGTGGTCGCCACTGACCTGGAGTTCGAGGACGGCGCCCGGCAACTGGAGGGCCCCGATCATGGTGGCGACCCGGCCACTGGTCGGGCAGCGCTCCACGATGTTGGTTGCTGAGTGCTGGATGACGGTCACGGCTCGTTTCCTTTCTGGACAAGGGTTCCAGGGCTGGTTGGAGGTAAAGTCGAAGCGGCGCTTAAGTTGTCCGGCGCCACAGCGCGGGCGCCAGCGAGACCGAGCTTTGAACGCCGGCAGACCCGCCAGCAAGCCCGGCACCAATGCCGATATGACGGCAGCAACGAACATCCGGCCCCTCCGGCTTCCACCCGTTTCAGGCTTCGCGTTGAACCTACGAGGGGCCAGATCGGCCGTCCACAGAGTTGCGAATAGTTGCGCTATGCCAACTCATCTATGGTCCGTCGGATGATCGCCCGCGCCTCGGGGCCGTAGAGCGCCGTTGTTTGCAGTCGCTCAAACAGGCGCCCATACAGGGCGATCTCATTGGGGCGGGTGACGTCGATGCTGGCAGTGGGCGTCTCCAGCGCCACCAACGAGTTGTCGAACATCCAGAAACCCGTCGATGGCACAGCGGCCCGCTCAACCATCAGAGGGATGACCCCCACGGAGACGTTGGGCAGTGACATCACGGCCAGCAACCGGTCGAGTTGGCCGGCCTGAGTTGCGGCGTCGGCGAACCACGTCCTGAGCGCCTGTTCTTCGAGTACCACCGCGAAGCGTTTGCCGCGCTGGTACATCACATGCTGGCGCTCCATGCGGGCGGCCACGGCGTCACCAAGGTCGTTGGGTGTTTCCAGGAAGTCGATCCAGAATGACAGCATGGCGGCGGTGTAATCGGCCGTCTGGAAAAGCCCGGGTATGACGTTGTGTTCGTAGATGCGGAACACCGCGGTCTGTTCGTACAGCGCGACCGAGTGTGAGCCCACCACTCGCTTCATTCCGGTGCGGGCCTGGCGGCGCAACTCCAGATACGCCGACTCCAGTGTGCGTAGGGTGGCGATGAGGTCTGGGATTTGGTCGTCCGCGTCGCACGCCCGGCACCAGTCGCGGACGTCCTTGTCGCTTGGCGGCTGTACCCCGTTTTCGATCTTACTGACGCGGGTGAAGTGCTGACCGGTGGCCGCCGCGAGCGCCCGCCCCGAAAGCCCAGCATCTTTACGCAGTTCGCGGAGGTGGACGCCCAGAGCTTCCTGCGCTACCCGCGCGGCGCTAGACGGGTTGGTAGTCACGGTGCGGGATGGCGAGCGCCCAAACGGCATCGAAGGCCGAGCGGCAGAGTTGGATGTCGCCGGGGTTGGTGGAAGCCATGCGGTCAACCGCCATGCCGTTGCCGGCGTAGAGCAGGAAGACCACGAGGCGGTCATCGAACAAGTAAAAGTCGTTGCCTGGTATGCCGATCGACGACACCTGGCGGCGCGGTACCCATCGGATGTCCCCGCCCGCCTCGACCATCGGGTGGGCGATGCTGTACGACCATCGCTGGTAATCGCTCAGCGGCTCGGACACGATGCGAGCGCGGCGTACCAGATTGCCCGCGGCGACATGCTGGCGCAGCGTGGCGCACCAGTCTTGCAGCCACGCCAGATCGTCCGGCTCGCCGGCGGCCCACTTCTGCAGGTACGGCAACTCGACAGCCGTGCCATAGGCGTCACGGGTTTCGAGGTGGTCGGCCGAGTGCGCGAAGGTCCGCAGCAATCTGTCGAAGTCCGCCTCAGATACCGAGTTCATCTCTCGAAGAACTGGAGCATCCTGTCCGGGATCTCGACGCATGCCTCGCCTTCCGGAATGCTCATCTGTGCCAACGCCTCCGCGTCGGTCGGTGAGCCGGTCGGGTTGGAGTCCGGATCTTTGCCGATCAACGTGATATGCATGGCAGCCTCCCGATCCGGCGGTTGCGAAAAGTTGCGACTCGACCATGTTCGCTGCCAGGATTCCGAGCGTCAAGATGCTGTGGTCGTATTGGGCGCCAAGCGGAAGACCAAGGCGTTCGCAAACCGCTCGGCCCGAGAGGCCCCATCGCCGGGCAGGAGGGGTGCCCCTGCCCGGCGGGTCGGTCTGACTCAGGCGACGGTCAGCACCGTCCGGTCGCTCGGGTACAGGGACGGCTTCTGGCCGGGGGAGCGGACCTCAATGACCGGTACGCCTTCGCCGATACCCAGCGCCAGGCGCTCGTCCGGCGTCGGCATGCGGGATACGGCTTCGTCGTCGGGGTGCAGTGCCAGGCGCTCCATCGGCAGCGCTTCGCGGACGAACGTTCCGAGCCCTTGCCTGGTGACCGCGACGCCTTCCCGGCGGAGGAGTTCGAGCGCCTTGCGTGCCGTTTCGCGTGCCACGCTGTACCGCCGGATCAGGTCTGCCTCGGTGGGCAGGCGGTCACCCGGCGATACCTCGCCAGCGAGGATCTGCTTCCGCAGGCCGGCCGCTATTCGCACATACAGGGGGACGTCTAGACTCATGAACTTGACGATATAGGCATTTCCATTGGTAGTCGAACCGGGCATGTCGGCCGACGGGCAGAACAGGCGCGCGTGCCGGGAGCCCGGGGCGAATCGGGCTTCCCGGCACGGGCGCGCATCTCTTACAGCGGGCGGATCTGGGGCGCCTGGCCTCACTGGCCGGTTCTGGGGCTTACCCCACACCACCGTTGGCAGCGTTGTTCCCCGCCTGCGCGGCAGCGCCGTTACCAGCGGCGGCCGCACCGGTCCCAGCCGCGTTACCCGCTCCGGCGGCGTTACCGGCCCCAGCGGCGTTCCCCGCTCCAGCAGCGTTGCCGGCTCCGGCGGCGTTGCCCGCGGCGCCGTTGTTCGCGGCGGCGGCGGTGCCGGCGGCGGCGATCTTCGAGGCGGCGAACGCGGCGGCCTGTGCGGCGTTCTGCGTGTAGCTCAGGTGCGCGGCCACGTTGGCGCCGCCCGCCATGCAGACCGGGTCACCGTTGGCGCAGATGTCCAGCGTCTTGGCCGCGTTGGCGCCGGTGATGGCTTTGCCCTGCGCGCGGATCGGGTTGCCGAACAGCAGGACGGCGTCGACCTGTGCCACGGCGGCCGGCGGCAGGGTTGCGGTGATCGCGTTGCCCGTCAGGGCACCGGCGCTGCTGACGCCGAGCGAGTTGTCCACGACGTTGGCACCCTGGGAGTACCCGACGAGGACGAACTGCTGGTTCGGGCAGGCGGCCATCGCGCTCGCCACCATGTTGACGAGGTTGGTGTTACCGATGCCGGCCGAGCCCGCCGCGAGGCTGGCCGGGTAGTTCACCGCGGTGCCGGTGAGTACCTTGTTGGGCACGGCCTGCTGCATCGCGGCGAACACCGGGTCGCCCACGATCTGGCCCAGCGGTCCGGGCTCGCCCGTACCGCGGGCGACTACAACATTGATATCGGCGCATGCCGCTTCCGCCGGTGCCCCCGCCCGGCTGATGAGAAGCGCGGTCCCCCCGGTGAGTAGTGCGGCGCCGACGGCGACCACGGCGGTGACTGGCCGCCGGCGGCGTCGTTGAGACGAACGCATCGAAGACGTCCCCTTCCTTGCTTCCGTTTCCGGTGCGGCACGCCGCGACCCTGCGCCGCGCGGCGATGCTGCCGCACCACGGAAGAAATATGAAATAACCTGATATCGACGGTACCCGCGCCGCCGCAGGCCGGAAACGGTGTCAGGACAGGCGACACAGCCTCGTAAGCGTTCCACTGTTCCCTACAACGGTTCCTACACAACCGATTCGGCCACTCCGGGGCGCTGGCCGCAGGGGAACCGCGTGGTCGCGCATACAAGAAACGCTATGGGCGTGGCGCGTGTGGGTTCAACGATGGGGCGACGAAATCCGGGTGCCACGGCGGTGCAACAGCACAAGCGTCATGGCGTATCGGGCTGGTCGCACGCCTCGGCCGCGACGGCGAGGTACAGGCAGGCGAGGTCGCGGGCCCTGTCGAAGTCGAGCCCGGCAAGCTCCTCCACCCGGTGCAGCCGGTACGCGAGGGTGTTGCGGTGGATGTGCAGGGCCTGGCTCGTGGCGACCCGGTCGTAGTCGTGTGCCACGAAGGCGCGTACCGTGCGGACCAGCTCTTCGCTGCCGGCGATCGGATCGAGTACCCGCTGGCGCAGCCGCCGTACCGGCTCGGGCAGGCGGTACAGCAGGATTTCGAGTTGGTGGTCCTCGGCGCGCAGCCGGCCGTGCCTGCCGGCGTGCCGCGCGGACTCGGCCAGCAGGGTGACGTCCTGGCGGGCGTCAGCGAGGTTGGCCAGGGGGGTCACCTCGGCCACGGCGAGGATGGTGTCCGGACCGCTGGCGGAGTCGGCGAGGGAGGGTGGCCGGCCGGCGAGTCCGGTGACGCGGGTGCCGTCGGTGACGGTCAGCGGCCAGCC